>NZ_PZKQ01000015.1:0-81300 GCF_003046645.1 Escherichia sp. MOD1-EC6475
GACGGCGATCCCCTGCTTTATCACCAGTATTCTGGCGGGATGTATATCGGGCTGGATCAACCTGAAAATCCCCAAAGCGCAGCGTTGGCGAGTCGGTATTCTCGGCGGCATGTTGTGCGAAACGCTGACCATGATTCTGGTGATTGTCTGGGCGCCGACCACTGAACTGGGGCTGGACATTGTGTCAAAAATCGGGATTCCAATGATCCTCGGCAGCGTCTGTATCGGTTTTATTGTGCTGCTGGTGCAAAGCGTTGAGGGCGAAAAGGAGGCCAGCGCCGCGCGGCAAGCCAAGCTGGCGCTGGATATCGCCAACAAAACGCTGCCGCTGTTTCGCCATGTCAATAGCGAGTCATTACGCAAGGTCTGCGAAATTATCCGCGATGACATTCACGCCGATGCGGTAGCAATCACCAATACCGATCATGTGCTGGCCTACGTTGGCGTGGGTGAACATAACTATCAGAATGGTGATGACTTTATTAGCCCAACCACACGTCAGGCGATGAATTACGGAAAAATCATCATTAAAAATAATGATGAAGCTCACCGCACACCGGAAATCCACTCAATGCTGGTGATCCCGCTTTGGGAGAAAGGAGTCGTTACCGGGACGCTGAAAATTTACTACTGCCACGCGCATCAGATCACTTCGTCACTACAGGAAATGGCGGTCGGTCTGTCGCAAATCATCTCCACGCAACTGGAAGTTTCTCGCGCCGAGCAGCTGCGTGAAATGGCAAATAAGGCAGAGCTTCGCGCCCTGCAAAGCAAAATTAATCCCCATTTTCTGTTTAACGCTCTGAATGCAATCTCCTCATCAATTCGCCTGAATCCGGATACCGCTCGCCAGCTGATCTTTAATCTGTCGCGTTATCTGCGCTATAACATTGAATTAAAAGACGATGAGCAAATCGATATCAAAAAAGAGCTGTATCAAATCAAGGACTATATCGCCATTGAGCAGGCTCGCTTTGGCGACAAGCTGACTGTTATCTATGATATTGATGAAGAGGTGAATTGCTGTATACCCAGCCTGCTGATCCAGCCGTTGGTGGAGAACGCTATTGTCCACGGTATTCAGCCTTGCAAAGGTAAAGGCGTTGTCACCATCAGCGTTGCAGAGTGCGGTAATCGGGTTCGTATTGCGGTGAGAGATACCGGGCACGGCATCGATCCGAAAGTGATTGAGCGGGTCGAAGCGAACGAAATGCCGGGAAATAAAATTGGCCTGCTGAATGTCCATCATCGCGTGAAGTTATTGTATGGCGAGGGGCTGCATATCCGCCGCCTGGAGCCGGGGACGGAAATTGCGTTTTACATTCCTAACCAACGCACCCCAGTCGCCTCACAGGCTACGTTATTGCTTTGAGCCGGGGTGATATTGTGAAAGTCATCATTGTTGAAGACGAATTCCTGGCACAACAGGAACTGAGCTGGCTGATTAAAGAGCACAGCCAGATGGAGATTGTCGGCACCTTTGACGACGGTCTGGACGTGTTGAAGTTTTTGCAGCATAACCGCGTCGACGCCATTTTTCTGGATATCAATATTCCGTCGCTGGATGGCGTGCTGCTGGCGCAAAACATCAGCCAGTTTGCCCATAAACCGTTTATTGTGTTTATCACCGCGTGGAAAGAACATGCGGTAGAAGCGTTTGAACTGGAGGCGTTTGACTACATTCTCAAACCGTATCAGGAGTCACGCATCACCGGGATGCTGCAAAAACTGGAAGCGGCCTGGCAGCAACAGCAAACCAGCAGTACGCCTGCGGCAACAGTAACGCGTGAGAATGACACCATTAATCTGGTGAAAGATGAGCGAATTATCGTTACGCCAATTAATGATATCTATTACGCCGAAGCGCACGAAAAAATGACCTTTGTCTATACGCGGCGTGAATCCTACGTAATGCCGATGAACATTACCGAATTTTGCAGCAAGCTGCCGCCGTCGCATTTTTTCCGCTGCCATCGCTCGTTTTGTGTCAATCTGAACAAAATACGCGAAATCGAACCGTGGTTTAATAACACCTACATTCTGCGACTGAAAGATCTGGATTTTGAAGTGCCGGTCAGCCGCAGCAAAGTTAAAGAATTCCGCCAGTTAATGCATCTGTAATCGGGAACTTTCATGAAAGCAACAGGCTTGCCCGCCGATCAACAATTTTTCGCCGATCTGTTCAGCGGCCTGGTGCTTAACCCGCAACTACTGGGGCGCGTCTGGTTTGCCAGTCAGCCCGCCACGTTGCCGGTGGGCAGTTTGTGTATTGATTTTCCCCGTCTGGATATTGTGCTGCGCGGCGAATACGGCAACCTGCTGGAAGCAAAGCAGCAGCACATGGTGGAAGGAGAAATGCTGTTTATTCCGGCGCGCGCGGCTAATTTACCAGTGAACAAAAAACCGGTGATGCTGTTAAGCCTGGTGTTCGCGCCGACCTGGCTGGGGTTATCGTTTTACGATAGCCGCACCACGTCGTTGTTACATCCGGTTCGCCAGCTCCAGCTTCCCAGCCTGCAACGTGGCGAAGGTGAAGCGATGCTTACTGCCCTCACCCATCTCAGCCGTTCGCCGCTGGAGCAGAATATCATTCAGCCGCTGGTGTTAAGTTTGCTGCATCTTTGCCGAAATGTGGTGAACATGCCGCCGGGCAATTCACAGCCGCGCGGCGATTTTCTCTATCACAGCATTTGTAACTGGGTTCAGGATAACTACGCCCAGCCGCTCACCCGCGAGAGCGTGGCGCAGTTTTTTAATATCACGCCCAATCATCTGTCAAAACTGTTTGCGCAGCATGGGACGATGCGTTTTATCGAATATGTGCGTTGGGTGCGAATGGCAAAGGCGAGGATGATTTTGCAGAAATATCATCTGTCGATTCATGAAGTGGCACAGCGTTGCGGCTTTCCAGACAGCGACTATTTTTGTCGCGTCTTCCGGCATCAGTTTGGCCTGACGCCGGGAGAGTACAGCGCCCGTTTTCAGGGCTAACTTTAGAAGGTTAATTCTGTTTCCAGCAGCGTCAGGATGCTTTGTGCATCTTGCGCGGCGAACAGCGACTGGCGGAAGTTTTTATTCACCAGTTTGCGCGCCAGCTGCGAGAAGACTTTCACATGATTCATCCCTTCGCTAGCGCCCAGCGTCAGCATAATCACCAGCTCGACTTCGCCCATTTCTGACTGCCAGTCAATCGGTTTCACCAGCCGGGCAATGCTGATACTGGAATGGCGGATCCACTGAGATTTAGTGTGCGGGATCGCCACGCCAAAACCAACGCCAGTGGTGACAATCTCTTCCCGCTGCCAGACATCTTCTTCCAGCTCGAACGGATGTTCAGTGCGCCCGTTAACGCCGAGGTTGCCGCACAGGAACTGAATCGCCTGTTCTTTATTGCTAAGGGACTGATCAACAAAAATATTCTCCAGCGCCAGCAGCGGACGAACGTCTTCTTCCGGCGTAAACGCGGTGAGTAACGCTTCAATTTCCTGCGCGCTGCGACATTCACACGCCTGACGTGCCAGTTCCCGACACGCCTCGCTATCCAGTTGACGCAACTGGCTTTTCACCGCCGGAATGCGTGGGCTACTCATGCTTAACTCATCCAGACCCAGCCCAAGCAGTAGCGGCAGATAACGGCTTTCACCACCCAGCTCACCGCAAATGCCGACCCATTTTCCCCGCTGATGCGCAGTGGTCACTATCTGCTGCAACATGCGCAGGAAAGATGGCGTAATCGGGTTATACAGCGGCG
Source organism: Escherichia sp. MOD1-EC6475 (assembly GCF_003046645.1). Taxonomy (NCBI): domain Bacteria; kingdom Pseudomonadati; phylum Pseudomonadota; class Gammaproteobacteria; order Enterobacterales; family Enterobacteriaceae; genus Escherichia; species Escherichia sp. MOD1-EC6475. Next base: position 3,752 of record NZ_PZKQ01000015.1, read on the forward strand.
ATACGCGCGGGTTATTACGATCGACCGCATACAGATACTGGGTCATATCGTTGGAGCCGATACTGAAGAAATCGACCTCATCGCAGAAGTGATCGATGATGTAGCACACCGACGGCACTTCCACCATGATACCCAGCGTAATCGTCTCTGCATGACGCAGGCCATCGCGCTTAAGCTCAACGATCGCTTTTTGGATCTCGCCCTTCCCCCATAAGATCTGATCGAGGCTGTGGACCATCGGGATCATCAACTGGGCGTTGCCGAAACTGGCGGCGCGCAAAATGGCCCGCAGTTGAGTGCGGAACAGGCCAGCAAATTCCGGGTAAATACGTACCGCGCGATAGCCGAGGAACGGGTTCTCTTCCTGGGGAATGTTGAGGTAAGGAATGCTTTTATCGCCGCCGATGTCCATCGTGCGGAAGATAATCGGCTTGTCGCCCGCCGCCAGTAGCACTTGCTGGTAGGCTTCAAACTGCTCCTGTTCGTCCGGCGCGCTGTCGCGATCCATATACAACATTTCGGTACGGAACAGCCCGACGCCTTCCGCGCCGTTGGCAAACGCGCCTGGTGCTTCCAGAGCGGTGCCAATATTCGCGGCAATATCGATACGCTTGTTATCACGGGAATAGGCCAGCTGCGCGGCGGCCTGCGCCTGTTGCTGCTGACGTTTATCCGCCAGCGTCTGCGCGACCTGGTAATAACCGCTCACCGCGTCATCAGGATTGATCGCCAGCACGCCGCACTGGGCGTCAAGCACCGCCGGTTGCCCGGCATAACGGGCTATCGCATCCAGCGGCAGGCCGCTCAGTACCGGGATCGCCGAAGCTCGCGCCAGAATCAGGGTATGCGAGGTGCGCCCGGTTTTCTCCAGAATCATGCCTGCGAGATTTTTTAAATCGAGGCTCAAAAACTGGCTTGGGGTTAAATCTTCTGCGACCAGAATGGTCGGTTTTTCAAGCAGCAGATTATTGCGCGGTTTCAACTCCGGCCAGGTGATATGCAGCAACTGTTCGCTGATATCACGAATATCACTAACTCGCTCACGCAGATAATCGCTGGCAGAAGCAGAAAGTTTGTCGCAAACCTGCTCCATATTGCTGACGATCGCCGCCCCCAGCCCCTGATGTTGTTCAGCCATCAGACGACGGATATTCCCCGCAAACTCTTCATCCTGAATCAGCGACAAATGGGCGCTAAGAATGGTTTTACTTTCGCCGTCACGCTCACGTAGTTGCTGGTTCAGTTGCTCGGCAAGCGTTGCCAGGCTGTGTTCCAGGCGAGTGGAGTCTTGCGCACTGGCAGGGATCGCCCGATAACTGTCGAGGCTGTCGCTCTGCAACAACGTTAACGAACCAACGCCGACGCCGCTCGCCAGCACGTTACCGTACAGCAAATCAGGGTTAAGGCGACTTAATGAACGCGGCAGCGGATGCGCCGTCAGTTCTGCCTGCGTCGGCTGTACGCTGTCGCTATCGATAAAGTGCACCTGGATATACTCTTCGAGTACGCGTCGCGCCTGCTCTTCATCACTGCCGCTAATGTTCAGGCTGCAACTGTCATTAAATAAGGTGCCGGTGCCAATCAGCGCCAGTGAACTTTTGGCATCGGCCTTGGCGTTCTGCCGATGGTTGATGAAGATCACTTCACTTTGCCACTGACTGCACTGTTCTTTAAGTTCCCACGCCGGACGGGCATGAAGGCCGTTAGGCAAAGGACAGAGAAATTGAATCGATAACATAACCGCTCCGGGTTAATCAGGAGATCATCTGAAATCCGTCAGTTGAACAACCGTCTCACGGGTAAGACGTTGAATAAGGGCAGATAAAAGTTGCTGCATCTGCAAAATGTCGCGGCAATCGGCAATCGATGCGGCGCAATGTCCGTGGCGGGTGGCTGGCCCCATCACCACCGTGGGCACGCCGGTGCCGGTTAAATGCACCGCTCCGCCATCTGTGCCGCCGTTGCTGAACATATCGGCCTGCAACGGCACACCAATTTCTGCCGCCACGGTTTCAATCCAGGCGGTGAGTTTTGGTGGTGCAATCAGCGATTTATCGCTTAACACCAGCATCGGGCCGTTACCAATCTGGCGATGGTTAGCCGCGCCATAATCAAAGTTTTTCGCCCAGCAGGCGGTATCCAGCACAATCGCAACGTCTGGTGAAACCGCGCGGGTAGCGGTTTGCCCGCCGCGTAATCCCACCTCTTCGCTGGAACTTGCCACCAGCCACACTTCCGCAGGCAGTTCGGCGTCGTGCAGTTCGCGCAGTAAGGTCACTAACAGGTAGCAACCGAGACGATCGTCAAAAGCTTTACCCATCACCCGCTGGTGAGGGAGAACCTGAAAAGTGGTATCAAACGTGACGCGATCGCCTGGACGAATTCCCGCCTGTATCACTTCGTCATACGAACGCGCACCAATGTCTACGCGCATGGCGCTGACGTCATTCCCCTGCCTCTCGCCGTCAAGCAGGCCAGGTATTTTGCACTCTTCACGGGTGGTGATGGCACCGGCTGCAACTGGCGGGCAGCCATGCGCACGTTGCCAACCGGCAACACATCGATCGCGCCTTCGCGGGAGATGCTACGCACCATAAACCCCACTTCATCCATATGGGCGCAAATCATCACCTTCGGTCCCGTCGATTCATTCAGGCGGATCAGCACCGATCCCAGACCGTCAAATCGCACTTCTTTTTGCAGGCGATCCGCTTCTTCCAGCAGGATCTGCCGCACTTCCTGTTCCGAGGAGGCGATCGCATCGGCCTCGCTCAACGCTTTTAATAGCGATAAATCCATTATGCCTCTCCCGTGAGCAACACTGTTTTCGGCATGGCGTAGAGCACTTCTGCGCCTTGCGGGGTGACCAGCACAACATCCTCGATGCGCACGCCCCCTTGCCCTGGCAAATAAATCCCCGGCTCCACGGTCAGTAACATGCCTGGCTGTAGCGTCGTGGTATCCCGCGGTGAAAAGCGCGGATCTTCGTGTACTTCAATGCCAATAGCATGACCAGTGTTGTGACCAAAATAGTCGCCAAATCCTGCCTCGGTAATCACCCGACGCGCGGCGTCGTCAACCTGCTGGCAGCGCACGCCGGGGCGAATTGCAGAGATTGCTGCGAGCTGTGCCTGCAAAACAATCTGATAGACGTTAAACAGCGGATGAGATTCGGCGCTCACCCCTTCGCCATTCACCAGCAAGGTGCGCGTCATATCAGAGCAGTAGCCCTGATACAGCGCACCGAAATCGAGAGTGACAAACTCGCCCGCAGCAACAATCTTGTCGCTGGCTTTACCGTGCGGTAGCGCCCCACGCCAGCCACTGGCGACAATGGTGTCAAAGGAGGCTTTTTCTGCTCCCTGCTGGCGCATAAACCACTCCAGTTCAGCAGCTATCTCGCATTCGCTCATCCCCGCCTGAATAAAGCGGCGAATATGCTCTGCACCACGATCGGCAATCCCACAGGCGAGACGGATTTTCTCCACCTCCTCTGGCATTTTGATTTGCCGCAGCACATCCGACGTGGCGCTGACCAGCTTTGCATTAAGTTCAGCCTGCCAGCGGTGCGCGGTTTCCCAACTCACCTGCTGGCCTTCAAAACCGAGCGTTTGCAGCTGTTCATCGGCAATGATTTGATTGACGATGGTTGCCAGCGTGTGCGTCGCGTCAAGCAAATGTAGCTGGTAGCCTTGCGCACGAGCTTCCACCTCCACGTAATAGCGCGAATCCACCAGAATGTGCGCGCTCTCACGGCTAATCACCACATAGCCTGATCCGGTGGAGATCCCCAGATGCGGCTGTTTGTTCTGTCGTGAGGAGAGAAGCACCGCATCCAGTTGTTGCGCCTTAAGCCAGTCACGCAGCGAAGCGAGTAATGTCATCTGAATTTTCCTTCTTACAGGCTATCGATTAACAATTTGCCTTTGCGGAACATCATCAGACGCAGGAACACCACCATCAGCGCGGTAATGATTGCCCCCAGCGCGATCCCCGCCATGTAGACGCCCAGATTAGTCACCAGCGGCCACGCCCAGATTGCTGATTCAGGGAACCATTGCACTGCACCCAACCAGACAGCGGCGGTGGAGCCGACAATCGCACCGACCATATAGGACGGAATTGCGGTGATGGGGCTTTCCAGCGCAAACGGAATCGCACCTTCACTGATCCCCATAAACGCCAGGAACATCGCGGTTTTACCCTGCGGATAAAGCTGGGCGTTAAACAGGCGTTTGCCGGTTAAACGACGGTCGATAATAGTCGCCAGACCCAGACCAATCGGCGGAATAACGATAGCGATAGAACGCGCGGTAACCGGTAATACGTGGTCAGTGGTAAAGCTGAAAGCAACGAAACCTGCTGCTTTGTTGATTGGGCCACCGAGGTCGATTGCGGTCGCTGCTGCGATACCCATCGCATACATCAGCGCCCCCTTCTCTCCTGCGGCGGTCAATACGGCACGGATCCCACCGTTGATCCAACCGCCAAATGGGGTGATGACGTAATACATCGCCAGCATGACAAAAATGGCGGAAAGAATCGGTAGCAAAAATGTGGTTTTGAACGCTAACAGGAAATCCGGTAACTGGATTTTCTGGTTCATCCACTTCACGAGATAACCCGCAACGATGGAAATAATCAGTGCACCAATGAAGGTAGACGGCACTGGTGAAGAGGTCGCCCACTGCATAGTACTGGGATCAAAGTTCAGCAGTTGCGTTGGCTGGGTAGACATCAACCCGCCGATAAACCCAGCCGGGAACGCCAGTTTGCCGCCGATAGAGTTCGCCACAAAAGCGGCAAACATCGGAATGGCAAAACCAAACAACACGCCGCCGAAGGACTGCGACAGCCAAGCAAATTTCAGTAAGGAGAGGTCGAAACCGGAAAATTTCCCGCTATTAAGTGCATCCATAATGCCAATGTCAGCGGGAATTTTTAGCCAGCTATAAGCAATCAGCTGGCTGAAAGCGAGGATCACGCCGCCCATAATTAAGGTCGGCACCATGCGTGAAATCCCTGACATCACATGCTGCGGAAGTTCACCCCAGAAGCTGCTTTTAGAGGCCTGCGGATTCTTAATTGCCGCTGCCGCACCGGATGCGCCAGGCACAACGGTTGCACTGCGTTTTTTAATGGCCATAACAATTATCCCTGTCGAAAATTACGGTTGTTCAGCGGCAATCATCTCTTCGATTTCTTTGATGATGCCCGCAGCGTTTTTAATTGCGTCCTGCAAAGTGATTTCATAAACGTCGCGGGATTCGAAACGTTCGTTATCTTCCGGGGTAACAGCTACGGAGTGGATGATGATGGTTGCTTCGGCGATATCCTGCGCCGTCAGGCGATTCTGGATGCCGTCTGCGCCCTGGGTTTCAATCTTCACTTCATAGCCAGCTTCCACTGCGGCCTCTTCCAGCGCCTGAGCCGCCATAAAAGTGTGCGCAAGGCCCATCGGGCAGGCACATAAGGCAATCAGTTTCTTACTCATCGTTATTTCCTCGTTCGTTTATAGTTAACGAGTGAAATTATGAACGTGCAAAACAAATTGCCGTTACCAGACAAATAATGCATTTACTGGAGAATTAATCCCGTAGTGCGGAAGTGTGACGCAGGTCGGCCTTGTGATGAAACACAAAGAAAAATTGAACTAACCGCATGATTTAAAAGGTTATCGGGAGAGTTGCCTCCCGATATGGCAGGAAGGATTTACAGGACGTACCCTAAGGTCTGGCGTAAATGTGCGCCTGAGCCGAGAAGACCCGGATTGTCATGGACGATGAGATAAGCCGGAATATCATGGACATATTCTTTAAAGCGGCCTTTGTCTTCAAAAGCGGCACGGAAACCAGAGGCTTTGAAGAACTCAAGGAAACGCGGCACCATACCGCCCGCAATAAACACGCCGCCAAATGTGCCGAGATTGAGCGCCAGATTGCCGCCAAAACGGCCCATAATCACGCAAAACAGCGACAACGCGCGGCGGCAATCGGTACAACTGTCGGCCAGCGCGCGTTCGGTAATATCTTTTGGCTTGAGATTTTCTGGCAGGCGGTTGTCGGCTTTCACAATCGCGCGGTACAAATTCACCAGGCCTGGTCCAGAGAGCACGCGTTCAGCAGAGACATGGCCTATTTCAGCACGCAGTATTTCGAGAATAATGGCCTCTTCTTCGCTGTTTGGCGCAAAATCAACGTGACCGCCTTCGCCTGGCAGGCTTACCCAGCGTTTATCGACATGAACCAAATGCGCCACTCCCAGCCCTGTTCCGGCACCGTAAACCGCGATAGGTTTACCTTCAACCGGTTCCTTACCACCAAACTGGATCAGATGCTCTTTTTTCAGCATCGGGATCGCCATCGATACAGCGGTAAAATCGTTAATAATTTCCAGATGGCTAAAACCGAGATTCTTTTTCATTTCGGCAATTGAGAACGCCCAGGTATGGTTGGTCATTGCCACCCAGTCACCGGTAATTGGGCAAGCGATGGCAATACAACCGTCTTTCACCTCGACCTTATGTTCTTCGAGATAAACGCGGATAACCGCTTCCAGGCTGGGATAATCAAGCCCAGAATAGGTTTTAGCCTGCGAGATTTCACCACTGGCAATATCACACAGAGCAAGACGTGCGTTGGTGCCGCCCACATCACCGACTAATGCATACTTTGTCATTCTTCTACTGCTCCGCTAAAGTCAAAATAATTCTTTCTCACACTGTAAATACCTGGGAGCCTAACAACAACGCCGGAAAGGCGGGCTCCCTGTAAATATCGATCTGGGTCACACTATTACTTTATCGTTTCAGCACCAATTGCAGCGATGCCTTTATGCAAGCTGGGCAAACTAAGTATCTGACCCCGCATAAGGAATAGAACATGCTCCATTCGCGAGCCAGAACCATGTTGTTATTATCGCTTCCTGCCCTGGCAATTGGGATTGCGTCCAGTCTTATTCTGATTGTGGTGATGAAAATCGCCTCGGTATTACAGAATTTACTCTGGCAACGACTGCCGGGAAGTCTGGGAATAGCCCAGGATTCACCGCTGTGGATCATCGGAATATTAACGTTGACGGGGATCGCAGTGGGACTGGTTATCCGTTTCAGCCAGGGTCATGCCGGACCAGACCCCGCCAGTGAACCGCTGATCGGCGCGCCAGTCTCCCCTTCTGCGCTACCAGGGCTTATCGTAGCATTAATTCTCGGTCTTGCCGGTGGTGTCAGCCTGGGGCCGGAACATCCGATTATGACCGTTAATATCGCCCTCGCGGTGGCGATAGGCGCTCGTCTGTTACCTCGAGTTAACCGGATGGAATGGACTATTTTAGCCTCAGCCGGAACTATTGGTGCGCTATTTGGCACACCTGTTGCGGCGGCGTTGATATTTTCGCAAACCTTAAATGGCAGTAATGAAGTGCCGCTATGGGATCGACTCTTTGCGCCGTTAATGGCAGCGGCGGCTGGTGCGCTGACGACAAGTCTATTTTTCCATCCTCATTTTTCGCTGCCCATTGCGCATTACGGACAGATGCAGATGGCAGACATCATCAGCGGTGCGATTGTAGCGGCGATTGCTATCGCTGCGGGGATGGTCGCCGTATGGTGTCTGCCACGGTTGCACGCAATGATGCATCAGATTAAAAACCCTGTGCTCATGCTCGGGGTTGGCGGGTTTATTCTCGGTATTTTGGGCGTTATTGGTGGGCCGGTTTCACTGTTTAAAGGGCTGGATGAGATGCAGCAAATGGTGATGAATCAGGCTTTCAGCACCAGTGATTACTTTTTACTGGCGGTGATTAAGCTCGCCGCTCTGGTCATTGCCGCCGCCAGCGGGTTTCGTGGCGGGCGAATATTCCCGGCAGTGTTTGTTGGCGTGGCGTTAGGTTTGATGCTACATGAACACGTTCCCGCAGTCCCGGCGGCAATTACTGTCTCCTGCGCTATTCTCGGTATGGTACTGGTGGTAACGCGCGATGGCTGGTTAAGCCTGTTTATGGCGGCGGTCGTTGTACCTGATACCAATCTGCTACCGCTACTTTGTATCGTTATGCTTCCGGCATGGCTATTGCTGGCTGGCAAACCAATGATGATTGTGAATCGCCCGAAGCAGCAACCACCCCACGATAACCTTTAGCAAAAAATGCTCTCCCTCATGATTTAAGAGTTATGGCGATGAAACGGGGCTTTACCTCCCCGTAATATTGCGTTAACAGGCCGCTGACGGCTTCGATCGTGAAGGAGAATAACAATGTTCAGGTCACTGTTTCTGGCGGCCGCCCTGATGGCTTTTACCCCACTTGCGGCAAACGCAGGTGAAATTACCCTACTGCCATCAATCAAATTACAAATTGGCGATCGCGATCACTACGGTAATTACTGGGACGGTGGTCACTGGCGCGACCGTGATTACTGGCACCGTAATTACGAATGGCGTAAAAACCGCTGGTGGCGTCACGATAATGGCTACCACCGTGGCTGGGATAAGCGTAAAGCGTATGAGCGTGGCTATCGTGAAGGCTGGCGCGACCGTGATGATCATCGCGGGAAAGGCCGTGGACACGGACATCGTCATTAAACACATCCACTAATGGAGCACGATGCCTGATGCGACGCTTGTGCGTCTTATCAGGCCTACAGCCCCACTCCATTGAACGCGTAGGGCGGATAAGGCGTTTTACGCCGCATCCGCCTGTGGTGTCTGATGCGACGCCCGTTCAACTACAACCCCAGCGCCGTTCCCACCAACAGCCAGATATTCAGCGCCACTACCAACACCACAATCACCCAGCCAGTCTGTTTTACGCGTTTGCTGTTCACCAGATCGCCCATCAACTTGCTGTCACTGGTGAAAATCAGCAGTGGCACCAGCGCCAGAGCAATACCAAAACTGAGCAGCACCTGACTCATAACCAGAATCCGTGTCGGATCTAATCCCATCAGAATGACAATAAATGACGGCAGCATGGTTACCGTACGGCGTACCCACAGTGGGATATGGAAACGAATAAAACCCTGCATCACCACCTGCCCCGCCAACGTACCCACCACCGTTGAAGAAAGCCCAGCTGCCACCAGGCTTAAACCAAAGACAGTCGCTGCAGCATTGCTTAACAGCGGTTGCAGCGTCAGGTAGGCTTCGTCAAGATCGGCGACACCAGTATGGCCGGAAAAGTGGAACGCGGCAGCAGCCGTTGCCATCATCGCCAGATTGACAAAACCAGCAATAGTCATGGCAATCGCGACATCCCATTTGGTGGCTGAATAACGTTGCTGCCGTGACCCACCATGCAGATGCTGGGTCAGCGAAGAGTGCAAATAAATCACATGCGGCATAATCGTCGCCCCCAGCACACCCGCAGCCAGGAAGACCGCCTCTGAGGTAGGTAAACTCGGGATCACCATTCCTTTACCTAACTGCGCCAGGTTAGGCTGGGAGAAGATCAGCTCAACAATGTAAGCCGCTGCGACAAACAGCAGTAGCCCGCCAATCACTTTCTCCAGCGGTTTTTGCCCGCGACGTTGCAGCATTAAAATCAGGAAGGTTGCGATACCCGTTAATACGGCGCCCTGCAACAGCGAAACCCCAAGAATCAGTTTGAAACCGATAGCCGCGCCAATAAATTCCGCCAGGTCGGTAGCCATCGCAATAATTTCTGCCTGAACCCAATAGAACCAGACGACCGGACGCGGGTAGTGATCGCGAATTTGTTCCGCCAGATTTTTACCGGTGGCAATCCCCAGCTTGGCCGAGAGGATCTGAATCAGCATCGCCATCAGATTAGCCCAGACAACAACCCACAATAGCTTATAGCCGAAGCTGGCACCCGCCTGAATATTGGTCGCAAAGTTGCCGGGATCGATATAACCAATCGCCGCAATGAACGCAGGTCCCATTAATGCGAGCCTCATCTTGCGCGCCGCCCGTCCGCTGCTACTCTCAACGCGATAGTTCGTCATCTTGTTGTGCCTCTAAAACATAGCCTTTGCTATGTTTCATGCTATGTCAAACGAGAATGATTATCAAATTCATTTAAATGGTTGTGATGATTTCTCTGATAGACCAGGATTATGACTACGAAAAGATTGATGGCTTGAATGTTATTTTTATGTTTAATGTTAGCACATTTACATAACTTTCCGCTTCCATACACAACATAGCAGAAATGTAGGACAGCTCACTATTTTTGAAGCTTGTCACAGGACGTCATTATAGTGTGTGTCAGATCTCGTTTTCCTGAATCATGTTGCATAGAATGTGCACGGAAATTTAACCTGCCTCATATTTGGAGCAAATATGGACCGCGTCCTTCATTTTGTACTGGCACTAGCCGTTGTTGCGATTCTCGCATTGCTGGCAAGCAGCGACCGCAAAAAAATTCGTATCCGTTATATTATTCAACTGCTTGTTATCGAAGTATTACTGGCGTGGTTCTTCCTGAACTCTGACGTTGGTCTGGGCTTCGTGAAAGGCTTCTCCGAAATGTTCGAAAAACTGCTCGGATTTGCCAACGAAGGTACTAACTTCGTCTTTGGTAGCATGAATGATCAAGGCCTGGCGTTCTTCTTCCTGAAAGTGCTGTGCCCTATCGTCTTTATTTCTGCGTTGATCGGTATTCTCCAGCACATTCGCGTGCTGCCGGTGATTATCCGCGCGATTGGTTTCCTGCTTTCCAAAGTCAATGGCATGGGCAAACTGGAATCCTTTAACGCCGTCAGCTCCCTGATTTTGGGACAATCCGAGAACTTTATCGCCTATAAAGATATCCTCGGCAAAATCTCCCGTAATCGTATGTACACCATGGCAGCAACAGCGATGTCCACCGTGTCGATGTCCATCGTTGGCGCATACATGACGATGCTGGAGCCGAAATACGTCGTTGCTGCACTGGTACTGAACATGTTCAGCACCTTTATCGTGCTGTCGCTGATCAACCCTTACCGTGTTGACGCCAGCGAAGAAAACATTCAGATGTCCAACCTGCACGAAGGTCAGAGCTTCTTCGAAATGCTGGGTGAATACATTCTGGCAGGTTTCAAAGTTGCCATTATCGTTGCAGCGATGCTGATCGGCTTTATCGCCCTGATCGCCGCATTGAACGCACTGTTTGCCACCGTGACTGGCTGGTTTGGCTACAGCATCTCCTTCCAGGGTATCCTGGGCTACATCTTCTATCCGGTTGCATGGGTAATGGGTGTTCCATCCAACGAAGCACTGCAAGTGGGCAGTATCATGGCGACCAAACTGGTTTCCAACGAGTTCGTTGCGATGATGGATCTGCAGAAAATTGCTTCCACGCTTTCTCCGCGTGCAGAAGGCATCATCTCTGTGTTCCTGGTATCCTTTGCTAACTTCTCTTCTATCGGGATTATCGCGGGCGCGGTTAAAGGTCTGAACGAAGAGCAAGGTAACGTGGTTTCTCGCTTCGGTCTGAAACTGGTTTACGGCTCTACGCTGGTGAGCGTACTTTCTGCGTCAATCGCAGCACTGGTGCTGTAAGTCCAATACATTCATTAAAAAAGCCGGGGAATGTTCCCCGGCTTCAGTTTGTTGACAACGTGTGCTCTGTTTATGCCGGATGCGGCGTAAACGCTTTATCCGGCATACAAAACATCGCAAATTCAATAGATTGTGATTCCCATCCAGGCCTGATAAGCATAGCGCATCAGACAGTTTACTGGTTGTCATCAGCCTCAAATGCCGGGGATAATCCCCCGGCTTTTTTACGCCTGTTAATCAGCTAATGGCTGCGGGCGACCAATCAAATACCCTTGCAGATATTGCACCCCAAGTTTATGCAATAACGCCTGCTGCTGTTGCGTTTCGACAAACTCCGCTACCACGCTTAACGACTTCGCTTTCGCCAGGTCGGTAATTGACCGCACAATCATCGCATCCAGCGTATTAGTCACTATATCTTTCACAAAGACGCCATCAATCTTGATGATATCGGCCTGCAAACGTTTTAATCGCTCGTAGTTGGCATAACCAGTGCCAAAGTCATCAATCGCAATACGGAAGCCAAATTTATGCAGTTGCTCGATGTTGTACATGCTGCTCTCTGCATTTGAAAACGCCTGCTCCTCGGTGATCTCAAGAATGACTGTCTCCGGGGAGATGTGATAACGCTTAAACAGACGAATAATCCGCCCGGCGATATTTTTTTGCAACAGAGTGAGCGGCATTAAATTGACTGAAAAGCGCGGACCTTTATTGTTGGAAGGGTGAGTTGCTAACCACTTCAACAGAGATTCCAGCACCTGCAAATCGAAACGCGCGCTAAGGTTAAACTGGGCGATAAGCGGCAGAAATTTATCCGGCGTCATAATGCCGTCGTCATATTTCAGACGCGCCAGGATCTCATCATAGCCCTGCCCCTCTTTGTTACGAATGGGCTGGGCGTAGAGAAGCAAATCACCATTATCTAACGCCTTACGAATGGTGTTCAGCAACAGTACCTGTTTGGTGGTCTGCCCGGACGCCATCTCCTCTCGATTATCCAACGCCAACACGTGGTGATGAACGCAGGATTGTTCCGCCAGCCAGCTTAACTGCCCCAACATAGGCTGCAGGGTTTCCTGATTGCCATCAAAACGCCCCCAGGCGGCACCATAGCCCATATCCAGACCGGTGTTGTTCCAGTGAATCTGCCGACTATTGAGGATGTTAACCATATGCTGTAGTCGACCTTCCGTTTCCGGCCCGGTCAGTACCAGCAGCAATTCACTGCCCGGCAGTTGATACAACTTTTCGTTTTCCTGCATCAATGGCAGCAAGGTTCGGTAAATTGAGCGGATACAATGAACACGCATCACCAGACCGTAATGACGACTCATAAACTCAAGATTATCAATACGCAGGCAGCAAAAACTCTTTCCCGCCTCCTGCTCCTGCGATTGCTCCAGTGCACGAAAGTTGGGTAATAGCGTTAATGGATCGGTCAGGGCCTGCAAATGCCAGCGGCGATTAAGCCATTCACTTCGATGGTAAATACGCACCATGTAAAGCAGGCAAACGCTAAAGGAAATCAGCACCGCGAGAATAAATGCCAGCGAATATTCAGTTTCGACCCCTTGTAAAAAATTCTGGTTGTAATTCAAGAGGAAAAGAGTCGAAACAGCCCAGGTGAGATTTAAAAACGGATAACGAAGTTTACCAACACCAAGGGTAAAGATGATGAAGAAAACGGGCACCAGGTAACCGGCAATAAAGTCGTTTTCATAAGGCGTACACATCAGAAGTAGCAGTACGCTAAGAGCCGCCAGCCAGCTTAAAGTAAATGCACGTTTCTCTTTGTTCAGCGACGGGGCGATATCCCTGCGCCACAATATCTGCGCAAAGTGGGGGCTTACAATCATGCGAGTGAGATAGTAATAGAGCATGTTGTAAATCAACACTGCCGTGAAAAGGCTAAGTAAATCAACGACCGTGAAAATAGCATCTGCATCGCCGAAAAATGTCGATATCTTTAGCGGGAAATCAAAAAAGCTACCCACCAGATACATGCTGCCTTTGATGCCAATCGGCGTCACTAAACCAAGCCAGAAGAGACGTCGCCAGACGTATCGGGTGGTTAACCCATAACGCCAACGCGTTCCTAACTGCCAGCGTAATATTGCACAGGCACACAGCACTACAAATGTCTGGCTACCGAGCATGACGGCAGTTTGCAAAAATGAGAGATGGAAATTCCACAGATTAGTGCAAAACATCCCGCATAAAACGGGAACAACACCACGCCAGCCAAAGATGAACAATATTGACAGCATTACGCACAGTGGCATCCACGCCAGAAAGATATAGCTGGAGTGGATAACGGCAAGTGGCGAAATAAAACGGGATAGCTGAATAAGTACCACGGTGAGCGTAAACGCCAGTGTGAATATCTTGATATTTTTTATCAGATTATGCTCCACAAACATGAGTAGACTACTCTCACTGATCGGGGTTTTCAGGCACCCAAATAATAAGTTTATTCGCATCGCGAAGCAAACAGGAGTCGGCCTGTTGCCGCTTTTTCATCCAATGATGCTTTCACCAGGCGGCACTAACCCGGGCGTAGACTGTATTACAAAAGCGGCAAAAATCAGAGACAAAAAACCCCCGCTTCACAGCGAGGGTTTGAAATTTGGTGGAGCTAAGCGGGATCGAACCGCTGACCTCTTGCATGCCATGCAAGCGCTCTCCCAGCTGAGCTATAGCCCCACGATGCGTTTACGTACCAAATTTGCTGGGTGCAAAATTTGGTGGAGCTAAGCGGGATCGAACCGCTGACCTCTTGCATGCCATGCAAGCGCTCTCCCAGCTGAGCTATAGCCCCATCACGTAAAGCTTGTCGAGTTGACGGGCGGCATCATATGAATTCCGTCCGAATGTGTCAACGGCAAATTGCAGCGCCTTGTTTCAATCGCTGAAAAATCAGGCAAATGAACATTTTTGGATTACGCCTCGCATTCAGTAGTTATTCATGTCACGGTTTCATGTAAATTGATGCTATAAAATGAACACTTAATAGACCCACAACTATTCAGGGAATTGTTATGTTCAAGGAGAGGATGACGCCAGATGAACTTGCCAGACTGACCGGTTATAGCCGGCAGACCATTAATAAATGGGTACGCAAGGAAGGCTGGACGACATCACCAAAACCGGGCGTCCAGGGGGGCAAGGCTCGACTGGTACACGTCAATGAACAGGTTCGTGAATATATTCGCAATGCAGAACGCCCGGAGGGTCAGGGAGAAATACCCGCCCTGTCTGGCGATGCACCGCTTGAAGTGCTGTTAGCTACGCTGGCGAAAGAGATGACGCCGGCTGAACAAAAGCAGTTTACATCATTGCTTCTGCGGGAAGGGATTATCGGGTTATTACAACGCTTAGGGATTCGCAACAGCAAATAATATGAAAAGATTACGCAATAAAATGACCACCGAAGAACTGGCGGAATGCCTCGGTGTGGCGAAACAAACAGTTAACCGCTGGATTAGAGAAAAAGGCTGGAAAACAGAAAAATTTCCCGGAGTGAAAGGTGGTCGAGCCAGACTTATTCTACTGGACACACATGTTTGCGAATTTATTCAAAACACGCCTGCCTTCCATAATACGCCAATGCTTCTCGAGGCCGAAGAATCCCTTGCTGAATACGCGCCGGGTATGCGCACTCCGGCTTATCGGCAAATAATCAGCGCAATAGACAATATGACTCACAGTGAGCAGGAAAAAGTTGCGCAATTTTTATCGCGTGAAGGGATTCGTAATTTCCTTGCCCGTCTCGACATTGACGAATCAGCATAAATAAAAAACGGCAGGATACTATCTCCTGCCGTTTATCTTTTATACGCTAATTACTGCTGGCTTTCGCGTTCAGCAATAAAAGCCAGAGCTTTGTTGATGCGCTCGATGCTACGAGCTTTGCCGATCGCGTGAACGGTAACATCCAGTGCCGGCGACTGCCCCGCACCAGTGACAGCGACACGCAGCGGCATACCGACTTTGCCCATCCCCACTTCCAGCTCGTCCGCCGTCGTCTGAATAGCGTGGTGAACGTTTTCAGCTGTCCAATCAGTAATAGCTGCCAGTTTGTCGCGAACCACTTCCAGCGGCTGACGCGCTACCGGGCGCAGATGTTTTTTCGCTGCATCGGCATCGAACTCAGCAAAATCTTCGTAGAAGTAACGGCAGCTCTGTGCCATTTCTTTCAGAGTTTTGCAGCGTTCTCCCAGCAGTTTAACCAGATCCGCCAGCTGCGGGCCGTTGCGGGTATCGATATTTTCCTGCTCGATGTGCCACTGTAAATGGGTAGCAACATACTCCGGCGGCAGCGTGTTAATGTAGTGGTGGTTTAACCACAGCAGCTTGTCGGTATTGAACGCGCTGGCAGATTTGCTGACGGCATTCAGGGTGAAATATTTGATCATCTCTTCACGGGTGAAGATTTCCTGATCGCCATGGGACCAGCCCAGACGCACCAGATAGTTCAGCAATGCTTCCGGCAGATAGCCGTCGTCGCGATACTGCATTACGCTGACCGCACCGTGACGTTTGGACAGTTTTTTACCGTCATCGCCGTTGATCATAGAAACGTGCGCGTAAACCGGCACTGGTGCTTTCAGGGCTTTCAGAATGTTGATCTGGCGCGGCGTGTTGTTGATATGGTCTTCACCACGGATAACATGGGTGATTTCCATATCCCAGTCATCGACAACTACACAGAAGTTATAGGTCGGAGAACCATCGGTACGGCGGATAATCAGATCATCCAGCTCCTGGTTGCTGAACTCGATCGGACCACGGATCTGATCGTCAAAAACCACAGAACCTTCTTGCGGATTAGCAAAACGTACGACACACGGTTCATCAGCATGATGCTCATGGCTGTGGCGGCAGCGACCGTCATAACGCGGCTTCTCACCTTTCGCCATTTGCTCTTCACGCAGTGCTTCCAGACGCTCTTTAGAGCAATAGCATTTATAGGCCGTGCCCTCTTCCAGCATCTGATCGATAACTGCGTTATAGCGATCAAAACGTTTGGTCTGATAGTACGGACCTTCATCCCACTCCAGACTCAGCCAGTTCATACCATCCATAATGGCTTCGATAGCTTCCGGCGTAGAACGCTCAAGATCGGTGTCTTCAATACGCAGCACGAACTCACCGCCGTGGTTACGTGCAAAAAGCCAGGAGTAAAGAGCAGTACGCGCGCCGCCAACGTGCAGATAGCCTGTTGGGCTTGGCGCGAAGCGAGTTTTGATTTTCATGAAATGGCCTTACGTTTAGAAAGATGCCGACAACCGGCAAATCCTGGAAAATTGAGTGGGCGATATTCTATCACTCCAGCCTGATTCCTCAATGTAGTTCGGGTTGCTACATGATGCATTATTGTTTTCGTTGAGAAATTGCGCAACACGGTCTGTTTTGCGATCATCCTGCTTAATTTTACGACGAACAAACAAATTCTTTAGAAAATACGTTGACTCATTTCGAACTCTCCCTATAATGCGACTCCACACAGCGGGGGTGATTAGCTCAGCTGGGAGAGCACCTCCCTTACAAGGAGGGGGTCGGCGGTTCGATCCCGTCATCACCCACCAACTACTTTATGTAGTCTCCGCCGTGTAGCAAGAAATTGAGAAGTGGGTGATTAGCTCAGCTGGGAGAGCACCTCCCTTACAAGGAGGGGGTCGGCGGTTCGATCCCGTCATCACCCACCACTTTCTCGCCAGCTAAATTTCTTGTAACAATGTGAAGTACCGAAGTGGGTGATTAGCTCAGCTGGGAGAGCACCTCCCTTACAAGGAGGGGGTCGGCGGTTCGATCCCGTCATCACCCACCACTTCGGGTCGTTAGCTCAGTTGGTAGAGCAGTTGACTTTTAATCAATTGGTCGCAGGTTCGAATCCTGCACGACCCACCAATGTAAAAAAGCGCCCTAAAGGCGCTTTTTTGCTATCTGCGATTTACGAAATTGCCTGATGTACTTCGCTTATCAGACCTACAATTTCCGGCAACTCCTCGCTTACTGTGTCAATGCTGCCAATAGCTTAACCATCGCAGGTGTCACCTGCTGCGTTTCATAAACAATATACAAATCTGCCGGGATGCGCTCTTTGAGCGGACGAAAAATGACACCAGGCCAGTTCATCTGTGCGTAGCTGTCTGCTATCAAGGTGATACCAATACCCATACTGATCATGGCCAGCACCGTTTGCGGTTCATTAACTTCGCGAATAACAACCGGTGAAAACCCCGCCTGCTGACAAACACGCTGCAAAAAATCCCAGTCAGTGTACACGGGCGGCATTGTGACAAAATACTCGTCACGTAGTGCTTCCAGCGGAACGGCGGAATATGATGAGAGGTGATGCTCTTCAGGCATCGCTACCAGAAACGCCGATTCATGCAAGCGTAAGCTGGTAAAATCTTCCGGTGGTTCTGTCGCCATTCGCCAGATCCCGGCATCGAGTTCGCGACGCTCCAACAGCGCCATTTGCATCGCAGGCATCTTTTCGCGAAACAGTACTTCAACGTTGGGGTTTTCCCTAAGAAATCGCCGCATAACCGGTCGCATCCGTCCCCACATTGCCGTTCCGACCACACCGAGTTCAATCCGTCCTGCTTCTCCCCGCCCTATTTGTTCAATCCGAGCCAACACCTGATTTGCATTCATCAGCAATCGGCGCGATTCTTCCATCAAAATTTTGCCCGCGTGTGTCAGGACGACGCTGCGCGAGTGACGAATAAAAAGCTGTGTGCCAAGTTGATTTTCCAGCTCTTTAATATGAATACTGAGCGGAGGCTGAGACATATTTAAACGCGCCGCTGCGCGGCCAAAATGTAACTCTTCCGCTACAGCAAGAAAATAACGGAGCAACTTAAGGTCTGTTCTGTAAATGCGTTCCATAATTAAGTGCTCCGTTTAATAAATATATCTTGTTAAATTATCACGGCATAAAGTATTTCACCACCAGATAACCTACATACATAAACACAATAGATAATATACCCGGCAATACATTTGGCACAGGAATAGGTAATCGCACGATTGTAAATAAAGCACCAATGCCAAAACCGACACCAGAAGAAAATAAAATATCTTTCACTAATTAACCTTTATCATAAAAGCAGCCCCGAAAAACAGAGCTGCAAATCCTTTTAATGTGTCACTGTTCGATGTGTTATCTTTTCAGGGTCATGGTTATATTTAAACCCAAAGAAAAATATCACTGCGAGGAAAAGAGAATATCCTGCAAACATCAGCCAGATAGTTTGCCAGTCTTTTACGCCATCTACCGAGAAGTAATCTACTGCCATACCGCTCAGAATCGAGCCCACCCACGCACCGACACCATTTACCATGGTCATAAAGAGCCCCTGTGCGCTGGCACGAATGCTGGAATCAACTTCCTGTTCGACAAAGACCGAACCGGAAATATTGAAGAAATCAAACGCGCAGCCGTAAACAATCATCGACAGCAGCAGCAAAATAAACCCGGTTGGTGACGGATCGCCATAAGCGAAGAAGCCAAAGCGTAGCGTCCAGGCCACCATACTCATAAGCATGACCGTTTTGATACCGAAACGCTTTAAAAAGAACGGAATCGTCAGAATAAAACCGACTTCAGCCATCTGTGAAACTGACAGTAAAATGGACGGATACTTCACCACGAAGCTATCAGCAAACTCCGGGTTACGAGCAAAATCATGCAGGAACGGGTTGCCAAAAACGTTGGTAATTTGCAGTACCGCGCCCAGCATCATGGCGAAGAGGAAAAAGATGGCCATGCGTGGATTTTTGAACAGGACGAAGGCATCCAGACCGAGCTTACTGGCAAGCGAAGTAGCCACTTTTTTCTGCGCAACAGGAATCTTAGGCAAAGTCAGCGCATAAGCCGACAGCAGCAGAGACGCCCCGGAAGCGATATACAGTTGCAGACTGCTCAATTCCAGATGCAGTAAGCTTACCGCCCACATCGCGATGATGAATCCCACCGTACCAAAAACGCGAATAGGCGGGAAAGCCGTCACCGGGTCAAGCCCCGCCTGGGCGAGGCAGGAATAAGAGACGCTGTTCGATAATGCGATAGTCGGCATAAATGCCATCGCATTGACTAACATCACCCAAAACATCGTATCCGGATCACTCACCGACGCCGCATAAAAAAGCACACCAGCACACACCAAGTGGCACAGCATATATGCACGTTCCGCACGCAGCCATTTATCCGCGATAATCCCCATAATGCCAGGCATAATTATCGCAGCAATCCCTTTGGAGCTGTAGACCATACCGACGTTAGCGCCGGTAAAATGAAGGGTATTAATCATGTAAGAACCGAGGGTAACCAGCCAGCTCCCCCAGATAAAATATTGCAAAAAGGACATTACCTTTAAGCGTAAAGCGATGCTCATAATCGTTTCCTTATCGCATCATGTGGCCTCACCCGTGAGGCCGTTTATTGTTGTTTTACTTAGGCAATATTGCGCAGAAAGCCGCAAATAAGGTTGATAAAGTTCTGCTTAGAGAGCTCCGCAGCTGCCAGCGTTTGGGTATGCGAAAGCTTTACGTCACTCAGACCTTCCGCCATATTGGTAATCGCAGAAACGGCCACTACCTTCAGGTCACAATGGCGTGCTGAAATAACTTCAGGCACAACGGACATTCCAACGACATCCCCGCCAATAATTTGCATCATGCGAATTTCAGCCGCCGTTTCGAAATTCGGTCCCGGATACGAAACAAACACACCTTCCGTCAGGGGGAATCCCTCTTCTTTCGCCACTTTTTGCAACAGAGCCCGGTAATCCGCATCATAGGCATTTGCCAGCGAGAAGAAGCGTTCTCCAAAACGTTCATCGTTAAGACCCACCATCGGTGTACCCGGCATGGTGTTGATGTGGTCTTTCAGCGCAACCAGACTGCCCGCCCCCACCTCCGGACGCAGTGATCCCGCCGCATTGGTGCAGAACAGCAGTTCACAACCCAGCAATTTGAAAGTACGAATCGCATCGGTCATGATGGTCATTCCACGACCTTCATAGAAATGTCCCCGACCTTTCATACATGCCACCGGAACGCCCTGGAGATGCCCCAACACCAGCTCGCCTGCATGTCCATGCACCGTACTCACCGGGAAGCCCGGCAGCTTTTCATAGGAAATGGCGACAGCGTTCTCAATCTGATCGGCCAGCGCGCCCAGCCCGGAACCTAAAATAAAAACCACTCGTGGTGTGAAATCTGGTTTATAAGCCCGGATAATATCGACGCAATACAGCGGGTTATGAGAAAAATTTGCCTGAGACATATATATCCTTTTTCTGTAGGGTTGAATCTAACGCCTTTTTATAGCGAGGTTGTCCCGGCTCTTACCAATACACTTTTTTCACGCATTCAATAGTGATTCGATATCGATGAATTTATATCTTTTCACTATTAATTCTCAGCAAAAACTGTATTGGTGATACTCACTCCCTTGCATTAACAATATGCCGTTTTTAAGCAACCATTTTATTAAGCAATCTACTAATAACGATCGGCATAGGGATTTATGCTATGAAAAAACATCTTCTGACTCTTTCCTCTTTATTAGCCATACCTGTTATATCTCATGCAGAATTTAAAAGTGGATTTGCAGATATCGGCGTGCATTACCTGGACTGGACCAGCAGAACCACTGAGAAATCGTCGACCAAATCACACAAAGATGATTTTGGTTATCTTGAAATGGAAGGCGGCGCTAACTTTAGTTGGGGAGAAATGTACGGGTTCTTCGACTGGGAAAACTTTTATAACGACCGCCACGATAAACCAGGTAGCGAGCAGCGTTATACCTTTAAAAATACCAACCGCATTTACCTGGGCGATACCGGATTTAATCTCTACCTGCACGCGTATGGCACCTACGGTTCTGCAAATCGTGTGAATTTCCACGATGATATGTTCCTGTACGGTATCGGCTACAACTTTACTGGCAAGGGGTGGTGGTTCAAACCGTTCTTCGCTAAACGCTATACGGATCAAACCTATTACACTGGCGATAACGGTTACGTGGCAGGTTGGGTTGCGGGTTACAGCTTTATGCTGGGCAGAGAGAAATTCACCCTCACCAACTGGAACGAGTACGAGTTTGATCGTGATGCCACCTACGCAGCAGGTAATGGCGGTAAAGAAGGGCTGAACGGTGCGGTCGCCCTCTGGTGGAACGCTACCGCGAAAATCACCGCAGGCATTCAGTATCGCTACGCGGACGACAAGCTGGGAGAAGCCTGGTATCAGGACGCCATCATTTACTCGGTCAAATTTAACTTCTGAACCATTTCTGCCGGGATTCCCGGCAGAAATACATAACACGATATATGATACAACGAATCCCCTTCTCGCCCTGCCATCACTATTCTCCTTGTTCTTGCTCCACGTCCTCTAATGCTTCAGCAGTTGTTGAAAGTGACCGGTTCTTCCTGCGCTACTGTGACGAAAACATTTAATTGTTTTAATGAGTCATTCATCTATTTTCTTCATGAATGAATGCAATAAATCAATTTTATTTCTCAAACTGAAAGAAGCACAATAGCACCATCGATCATCTGGAGTCTTTATGAAACTTTTTCGTATCCTCGATCCTTTCACCTTAACCCTGGTCACGGTGGTGTTACTGGCTTCTTTCTTTCCGGCCAGAGGCGGTTTTGTCCCCTTCTTTGAAAATCTGACCACGGCAGCCATTGCCCTGTTGTTCTTTATGCACGGCGCGAAGTTGTCGCGAGAGGCTATTATTGCAGGCGGTAGTCACTGGCGACTGCATTTGTGGGTGATGTGCAGTACCTTCGTGCTGTTTCCGGTTCTGGGCGTGTTGTTTGCCTGGTGGAAACCCGTAAACGTCGATCCCATGCTCTATTCCGGCTTTCTCTATCTTTGCATTCTCCCTGCCACCGTGCAGTCTGCAATCGCTTTTACTTCGATGGCGGGCGGTAACGTCGCGGCGGCCGTTTGTTCTGCATCAGCATCCAGCCTGCTGGGTATTTTCCTTTCGCCATTGCTGGTTGGTCTGGTGATGAATGTTCACGGTGCAGAGGGCAGCCTTGAGCAGGTCGGTAAGATTATGCTGCAGCTGTTACTACCTTTTGTGTTGGGGCATCTTTCTCGCCCGTGGATTGGCAACTGGGTGGCGCGCAATAAAAAGTGGATTGCGAAAACTGACCAGACCTCCATTCTGTTGGTGGTCTATACGGCCTTCAGCGAAGCAGTCGTTAACGGCATCTGGCACAAAGTCGGCTGGGGATCGTTGCTGTTTATCGTGGTGGTCAGCTGCGTGCTGTTGGCTATCGTGATTGTGATTAACGTCTTTATGGCACGCCGACTAGGTTTCAATAAAGCGGATGAGATAACGATTGTCTTCTGTGGTTCGAAAAAGAGCCTGGCGAATGGTATTCCGATGGCGAACATTCTGTTCCCAACGTCAGTTATCGGTATGATGGTGCTACCACTGATGATTTTCCATCAGATCCAGCTGATGGTTTGCGCGGTGCTGGCGCGTCGTTATAAGCGCCAGACCGAGCAACTACAGGCGCAGCAGGAAAGCCACGCTGGGAAGATTTAAAGCGGACGTTTCAGGGGCTGAACCAGTTGCGTCAGCCCCTCGGTTTTAATCAGCAGCGTGATTTGCATTAGCTCACCGAGTTTTCCCGCCGGGAACTCATCCTTGCGGGCAAACCACAAAAGATACTCTTCCGGCAGGTCGATTAAGCGACGCCCTTTATACTTGCCAAACGGCATTATCGTATTGGCTATTTCAATCAGCTGCTCTTTTTCCATCTCAGTTACCCAGCAAACGTAGCATTTCAGCTTCGTCGATCACTTCAATGCCCAATTCCTGCGCTTTCGCCAGTTTAGAACCTGCGGCTTCTCCGGCGATCACCAGATCGGTTTTCTTCGACACGCTGCCCGCAACTTTCGCGCCCAGTTCGACCAGGCGAGCTTTAGCGTCATCACGCGACATCTGACTTAAGCTACCGGTGAGCACCACGGTTTTACCGGCAAACGGACTGTCGATCTCTTCAGCGTTGATGACGACCGGCGCAGGCCAGCGAACGCCTTCCGCTAACAGCTCGCTGATGACATTGCGGTTACTGTCTTCGGCAAAGAAGTTATGAACATGGGATGCAACGACAATTCCGACATCGGGAACTTTTTGCAGCTCTTCAATCGAGGCTGCTTCCAGTGCTTCCAGCGTGCCGAAATATGCCGCCAGACCTGCTGCGGTGGCCTCGCCGACTTCACGGATGCCAAGCGCATAAAGGAAGCGAGCAAAGGTGGTTTCTTTCGCTTTTTCCAGCGCGTTAACCACGTTTTGCGCTGATTTCGGCCCCATTCTCTCCAGTCCGGTCAGTTTGCCTGCGGTGAGTTTGAACAGGTCAGCAGGTGTGTGGACATACTCTTTTTCGACAAGCTGGTCGATGATTTTGTCACCCATACCGTCAACGTCCATCGCGCGGCGGGAAACAAAGTGTTTCAGCGACTCTTTACGCTGAGCGCCGCAAATCAGGCCACCAGTACAGCGGGCGACTGCTTCTCCTTCCACACGTTCAACATCAGAACCACATACCGGACAATGCGTCGGAAATACAACCTCACGGGTATCTTCCGGGCGTTCAGAAAGCACTACGTTAACCACCTGCGGGATCACATCGCCAGCGCGGCGAATCACCACCTTATCGCCAATACGTAAACCAAGACGTTCGATTTCATCGGCATTGTGTAAGGTAGCATTGCTCACCAGCACGCCTGCAACATGTACAGGTTCCAGACGCGCAACGGGCGTAATAGCGCCGGTACGTCCAACCTGAAACTCAACGTCGCGCACGAAAGTCATCTGTTCCTGCGCCGGGAATTTAAACGCCACTGCCCAGCGCGGGGCTCGTGAAACAAACCCAAGCTGTTCCTGCTGCGCCAGTGAGTTGACTTTAATCACCACGCCGTCGATATCAAAGCCCAACGTCGGGCGGTCTTCTTCAACTTTGTGATAAAACGCCAGCACCTCTTCTGCCGATTCACATAACGTGACACGATCGCTGACCGGTAATCCCCACTTTTTAAATTGCATTAAACGGCCAAGATGGGTGTCAGGCAGCTCGCCGCCTTCCAGTACACCAACGCCGTAGCAGAAGAAAGTGAGCGGTCGCTTCGCCGTGATACGTGGATCAAGCTGACGCAGCGAACCTGCCGCCGCATTACGTGGGTTAGCAAATACTTTCCCGCCCGTGCGTCGCGCCTCTTCGTTGATCTTTTCGAATCCCGCTTGCGGCAGGAATACTTCACCACGTACTTCCAGGCGCGCCGGGATATTCTCACCATGCAATTTCAACGGAATAGCGCGGATAGTACGGACGTTAGACGTAATGTCTTCTCCGGTGGTGCCATCGCCACGGGTCGCCGCACTGACCAGAACGCCATTCTCATACAGAATGCTGACGGCAAGACCATCCAGCTTCAGCTCACAGCACCAGGTGACTTTTTCGTTACTTTTCAGACGATCCAGTACGCGTTTGTTGAAGGCGAGAAAACTCTCTTCATCAAAAACGTTGTCCAACGACAGCATCGGAACTTCATGACGAATCTGGCTGAAGGCTGCCAGCGGTGCTGCGCCTACGCGCTGGGTTGGTGAATCCGGGGTAATGAGTTCCGGATGTTTTGCTTCCAGCTCGCGCAGCTCACGCATCAGCCTGTCGTATTCAGCGTCGGGAATTTCCGGCGCATCCATCACATGATAAAGATATTCATGATGGCGAAGCGTCGTTCGCAGTTCTGTGAGTTGTCTTTCGATTGATTCCATATCGCACCATCAATGCTAAAAACCCCCGACAAGCGGGGGTTCGAAGAAGAGTTAATTTGCCTTAAGTGTATCAGGCGTTAGCGTCTTTCACTTCGCGGATGATGTCCTGATACTCGCGCAGTTTCTGCGGAGTCATCATACGGCGCTGATCGTCAAGAACCACACCACCGACTTCATCAGCGATATGCTGCGCAGATTGCAGCATCAGCTTGAAGTTTTGCAGTTCATCACCATAAGACGGAACCTGCATAAAGATAGTGACGCCAGGAGTGGTGAAATCCTTCATTTCAGGATCGAATGTTCCCGGTTTCACCATATTCGCCAGGCTGAATAACGCAGGGCCACTGCCGTCCGGGCTAAGATGACGATGGTAAATATTCATATCGCCAAAGATAAAGCCCGCCTGCTGAATGCTGTTAAGAAGCAGTTCACCATTAAGCTCGCTACCGTGATGCGCCGCAACGTTCATAATGATCACCGCTTCTTTGCGTTTCGGCTTATCCATGACAGGCGCCGGTTCATTTACAGGTTCAGGCTGCGGTGCCGCTACGGGTTCTGCAACCTGGAAAGCCTGCTGCGCTGGTTGGGGCGCTGGCTGCGTCGGTTGTGGAGCTGGCGGTACTTGCGAAACAACTGGCTGTTCAGGCTGCGGCTGGTAGGCCGGCTGCTGAACTGGCTGCGGTTGCTGAACCGGCTGCGCTGAATGCGGAGCATGTTGCGGCGATACCTGCGTTTCAGGCGGCTGCTGAACCGGTTGACGCGGCTGCGCAGACGCATAAGGCGGTTGGTACTGGTGTTGCGGCGACGGACGAGCAGCCTCATGCTCCTGGGCGTTAGCCGGGGCATGATTTACGCGGTGAACACGAACCTCACCAACGCCCTCATCATCTTCGACATCCTCGTCATAAGAATCGTCGTCACGTTTTGACTTCATTCGTTTTAATGGCCGATCGCGGAACATAGAAGATCGTTCTTTACGGCTGGTCCAGAAACCATGTACCAGTAAAGCGATTATGGCGATCGCGCCAACAATGATTAATATCAGACGCAAATCCTGCATCATTATATTCTCTGTTGTTCTAACACCTTGCCACCACGGCAAACATTTACTCACTAAGAGTATTTGCCGATTACCTCGAGTGCAAGTGCACTCTTAACTTTCACAGCACAAAGATAGATGAAATCGTGCTTTTTGCTGTTTTTTCGAACATATCCTAACTGTCCATTGCGCAATTAGTCGGTAAAATACGCAGAATTTTCCTGGGATTGGTCAAAAGGAGCATCTCCTGATTATGGTTTCAACATACACATCTTCCCCACGCAGCGGTTTTTACTATTTTGCGCAAGGCTGGAAGCTCGTCTCGCAACCCGGGATTCGGCGTTTTGTCATTTTACCTCTGTTAGTCAATATTTTGTTGATGGGAAGTGCATTCTGGTGGCTCTTTACCCAACTGGATGTCTGGATCCCATCATTAATGAGCCACGTGCCTGACTGGCTGCAATGGTTAAGCTATTTGCTGTGGCCTGTCGCGGTTCTCTCCGTGCTACTGATTTTTGGTTATTTTTTCTCAACTATTGCGAACTGGATTGCCGCGCCATTTAACGGTTTATTGGCTGAACAGCTGGAAGCAAGGCTGACAGGCGCTACGCCGCCGGATACCGGAATTTTTGGCATCATGAAAGATGTGCCGCGAATTATGAAACGTGAATGGCAAAAATTTGCGTGGTATTTGCCACGCGCCATCGTATTGCTGATCCTCTACTTCATCCCGGGCATCGGGCAAACCGTCGCGCCAGTGTTGTGGTTCCTGTTCAGCGCCTGGATGTTAGCCATTCAGTACTGCGACTATCCGTTCGACAACCACAAAGTGCCGTTCAAAGAAATGCGCACTGCCCTGCGCACGCGCAAAATCACCAATATGCAGTTTGGCGCATTAACGAGTCTGTTCACGATGATCCCGGTGCTCAACCTGTTCATCATGCCGGTGGCCGTCTGTGGCGCGACAGCGATGTGGGTCGATTGCTATCGCGCTAAACATGCATTATGGCGGTAACAATTTTCCGGTTGTTTTGTAAACTTTTTGTATGAAACAGGGGTGGCTTATGCCACCCTTATTCCATCTTGCAAGCCATTATTTCCCTTCTGCATATAGATATGCTAAATCCTTACTTCCGCATATTCTCTGAGCGGGTATGCTACCTGTTGTATCCCAATTTCATACAGTTAAGGACAGGCCATGAGTAAGATTTTTGAAGATAACTCGCTGACTATCGGTCACACACCGCTGGTTCGCCTGAATCGCATCGGTAACGGACGTATTCTGGCGAAGGTGGAATCTCGTAACCCCAGCTTCAGCGTTAAGTGCCGTATCGGTGCCAATATGATTTGGGATGCCGAAAAACGCGGCGTGCTGAAACCCGGCGTTGAACTGGTTGAACCCACCAGCGGCAACACAGGTATTGCTCTGGCTTATGTGGCAGCCGCTCGCGGTTATAAACTCACTCTGACCATGCCAGAGACAATGAGTATTGAACGTCGCAAACTGCTGAAAGCCCTGGGCGCAAACCTGGTACTGACTGAAGGCGCGAAAGGCATGAAAGGCGCGATTCAAAAAGCAGAAGAAATTGTCGCCAGTAACCCAGAGAAATACCTGCTGCTGCAACAATTCAGCAATCCGGCCAACCCGGAAATTCATGAAAAAACCACCGGCCCGGAAATCTGGGAAGATACCGATGGGCAGGTTGATGTCTTTATCGCAGGCGTCGGGACTGGCGGCACGCTGACGGGCGTTAGCCGTTACATTAAAGGCACCAAAGGCAAGACTGATCTCATCTCTGTCGCCGTTGAGCCAACCGATTCTCCCGTCATCGCCCAGGCGCTGGCAGGTGAAGAAATCAAACCCGGCCCGCATAAAATCCAGGGCATCGGCGCTGGCTTTATCCCGGCGAACCTTGATCTCAAACTGGTCGATAAAGTTATTGGCATCACCAATGAAGAAGCTATCTCTACTGCACGTCGTTTAATGGAAGAAGAAGGCATTCTTGCCGGAATCTCTTCCGGCGCGGCGGTTGCTGCGGCGTTGAAACTACAAGAAGATGAAAGCTTTACCAATAAGAATATTGTGGTTATTCTGCCATCATCGGGTGAGCGTTATTTAAGCACCGCATTATTTGCCGATCTCTTTACCGAAAAAGAATTGCAACAGTAATGCCAGGTTGTTAAAAATGCGTAAAAAAGCACCTTTTCAGGTGCTTTTTTGTGGCCTACTTCAAATTTTAGCCTCTCCTGGCATTGATTCAGCCTGTCGGAACTGGTATTTAACCTGACTAATTATTTTGATGCGCGAAATTAATCGTTACAGGAAAAGCCTTAGCTGAATCGATTTTATGATTTGGTTCAATTCTTCCTTTAGCGGCATAATGTTTAATGATGAACGAAACGTCAGCGGTCAATACCCGCCAGCAATGGACTGTACAGAACACTTCGTGCGTCGCGTCTGTTAAAAACTGGCGCTAACAATACAGGCTAAAGTCAAACCGCCAGGCTAGACTTTAGTTCCACAACACTAAACCTATAAGTTGGGGAAATACAATGTTCCAGCAAGAAGTTACCATTACCGCTCCGAACGGTCTGCACACCCGCCCTGCTGCCCAGTTTGTAAAAGAAGCTAAGGGCTTCACTTCTGAAATTACTGTGACTTCCAACGGCAAAAGCGCCAGCGCAAAAAGCCTGTTTAAACTGCAGACTCTGGGCCTGACTCAAGGGACCGTTGTGACTATCTCCGCTGAAGGCGAAGACGAGCAGAAAGCGGTTGAACATCTGGTTAAACTGATGGCGGAACTCGAGTAATTTTCCGGGTTCTTTTAAAAATCAGTCACAAGTAAGGTAGGGTTATGATTTCAGGCATTTTAGCATCCCCGGGTATCGCTTTCGGTAAAGCTCTGCTTCTGAAAGAAGACGAAATCGTCATTGACCGGAAAAAAATTTCTGCCGACCAGGTTGATCAGGAAGTTGAACGTTTTCTGAGCGGTCGTGCCAAGGCATCAGCCCAGCTGGAAACGATCAAAACGAAAGCTGGTGAAACGTTCGGTGAAGAAAAAGAAGCCATCTTTGAAGGGCATATTATGCTGCTCGAAGATGAGGAGCTGGAGCAGGAAATCATAGCCCTGATTAAAGATAAGCACATGACGGCTGACGCAGCTGCCCATGAAGTTATTGAAGGTCAGGCTTCTGCCCTGGAAGAACTGGATGATGAATACCTGAAAGAGCGTGCGGCTGACGTGCGTGATATCGGTAAGCGCCTGCTGCGCAATATCCTGGGTCTGAAGATTATCGATCTGAGCGCCATTCAGGATGAAGTCATTCTGGTTGCCGCTGACCTGACACCGTCCGAAACCGCACAGTTGAACCTGAAGAAGGTACTGGGTTTCATCACCGACGCAGGTGGCCGTACTTCCCACACTTCTATTATGGCGCGCTCTCTGGAGTTGCCGGCCATCGTGGGTACTGGTAGCGTCACTTCGCAGGTGAAAAATGACGACTATCTGATTCTGGATGCCGTAAATAATCAGGTTTACGTCAATCCAACCAACGAAGTTATCGATAAATTGCGCGCTGTTCAGGAGCAAGTTGCTTCTGAAAAAGCAGAGCTTGCTAAACTGAAAGATCTCCCGGCTATTACGCTGGACGGTCACCAGGTAGAAGTGTGCGCTAACATCGGTACTGTTCGTGATGTTGAAGGTGCAGAACGTAACGGCGCTGAAGGCGTTGGTCTGTATCGTACCGAATTCTTGTTCATGGACCGCGACGCGCTGCCAACAGAAGAAGAACAGTTTGCTGCCTATAAAGCAGTGGCTGAAGCGTGTGGTTCGCAGGCTGTTATCGTTCGTACCATGGACATTGGCGGCGACAAAGAGCTGCCGTACATGAACTTCCCGAAAGAAGAGAACCCGTTCCTCGGCTGGCGTGCTATCCGTATCGCGATGGATCGCAAAGAGATCCTGCGCGATCAGCTCCGCGCTATCCTGCGTGCCTCTGCTTTCGGTAAATTGCGCATCATGTTCCCGATGATCATCTCTGTCGAAGAAGTACGCGCTCTGCGCAAAGAGATCGAAATCTACAAACAGGAACTGCGCGACGAAGGTAAAGCGTTTGACGAATCAATTGAAATTGGCGTGATGGTGGAAACACCGGCTGCCGCAACAATTGCGCGTCATTTAGCCAAAGAAGTTGATTTCTTTAGTATCGGCACCAATGATTTAACGCAGTACACTCTGGCAGTTGACCGTGGTAATGATATGATTTCACACCTTTACCAGCCAATGTCACCGTCCGTGCTGAACTTGATCAAGCAAGTTATTGATGCTTCTCATGCTGAAGGCAAATGGACTGGCATGTGTGGTGAGCTTGCTGGCGATGAACGTGCTACACTTCTGTTGCTGGGGATGGGTCTGGACGAATTCTCTATGAGCGCCATTTCTATCCCGCGCATTAAGAAGATTATCCGTAACACGAACTTCGAAGATGCGAAGGTGTTAGCAGAGCAGGCTCTTGCTCAACCGACAACGGACGAGTTAATGACGCTGGTTAACAAGTTCATTGAAGAAAAAACAATCTGCTAATCCACGAGATGCGGCCCAATTTACTGCTTAGGAGAAGATCATGGGTTTGTTCGATAAACTGAAATCTCTGGTTTCCGATGACAAAAAGGATACCGGAACTATTGAGATCATTGCTCCGCTCTCTGGCGAGATCGTCAATATCGAAGACGTGCCGGATGTCGTTTTTGCGGAAAAAATCGTTGGTGATGGCATTGCTATCAAACCGACTGGTAACAAAATGGTCGCTCCGGTTGACGGCACCATTGGTAAAATCTTTGAAACCAACCACGCGTTCTCTATCGAATCCGATAGCGGCGTTGAGCTGTTCGTCCACTTCGGTATCGACACCGTTGAACTGAAAGGCGAAGGCTTCAAGCGTATTGCTGAAGAAGGTCAGCGCGTGAAAGTTGGCGATACGGTTATTGAATTCGATCTGCCGCTGCTGGAAGAGAAAGCCAAGTCTACCCTGACTCCGGTTGTTATCTCCAACATGGACGAAATCAAAGAACTGATCAAACTGTCCGGTAGCGTAACTGTGGGTGAAACCCCGGTTATCCGCATCAAGAAGTAATTCTTGCCGCAATGAAAAATGGCGCCCATCGGCGCCATTTTTTTATGCTTCTAACAGCAGCGGCAAAATCAATTCATCGCTCTCATGCTGCTGGGTATAACGCATTACCTCCAGCACACGTAAGCCCGCGCTATGTACTGCGTCGGTTAACGCCTTCCCTTTCAGTAATCCACTAATAAGCTGGGCGCAAAACAGATCGCCAGTACCTTTCAGGTCGGTTTTTACCCGTGAATGGGAAATGACATTCACGCTGTCGGCACTGACCACCACCACCTGCATCTCCTGATGTTCTTCATTACCGGAGGCGCTGGTAACCACCACCCATTTTAATGTCTCTGAAAGCAGGCTTTTTGCAGCAGCAATGGCGCTGTCGAGGTCACGACAATTTTTACCGGTCAGGATTTCCAGCTCAAAGATATTTGGCGTAATCCCCTGCGCCAGCGGCAGTAAATATTGCCGATACGCATCGGGAAGATCAGCTTTGACGTAAATACCGCTATCAATATCGCCAATCACCGGATCAACCATAATCAGCAAGTCAGGATGCTCTTCGCGTAAGGCTGCCAGCCATTCAGCAAGGATTTTGATTTGCGATGCCGTCCCCATATAGCCCGTGGTAACAGCGCGAAGTTGGCGCAGCGCATCACGCTCCTGAAGCGCACGCAAATAGCCACTAAACCATTCGTCCGGAATCGCACCACCATAGAATGTGTCATAATGCGGCGTATTGCTCAGCAACACGGTCGGCACGGCAAAGACATTCAGGCCGTTCTGTTTAATCGCAGGCACGGCGATGCTGTTGCCTACGCTGCCGTACACTACCTGCGACTGCACGGCGACAATATCCGCCTGCAGCGCCCTGCTCTTATCGTTAAACAACAACAAACTACTCATTTAGTTTTTTCTCCTTGCCGATGATCCCCATCGTATTCCAACCGAAACTTTACCTGATTCTGGCAGTCAAATCGGCTAACACAAAACAAGGATAAGGTAATTCAATGAAGAAAATCATTTGTCTGGTCATTACGCTGTTAATGGCACTCCCCGCTTACGCGAAGTTAACAGCCCATGAAGAAGCCCGCATCAACGCCATGCTCGAGGGATTAGCACAGAAAAAGGATTTGATATTTGTACGCAACGGCGATGAACACACCTGCGATGAAGCGGTTTCCCATCTGCGTCTGAAGCTGGGCAATACCCGTAATCGCATTGATACTGCCGAGCAATTTATTGATAAGGTTGCCTCGTCATCATCGATTACCGGAAAGCCTTACATTGTGAAGATCCCTGGTAAGAGCGATGAAAACGCGCAACCTTTTTTACATACGTTAATTGCCCAGACGGATAAAACAGTGCCTGCGCAATAAACTCAAATCCCCGCCCCCTGGCTAAAGTGTTCTTCGCCAAATACGCCAGTGGAAAGGTAGCGATCGCCACGATCGCAGATGATCGCTACCACCACCGCACCAGGGTTGGCTTTTGCCACGCGTAGCGCGCCTGCAACGGCACCGCCGGAGCTAACACCGCAGAAAATACCTTCCCGCACCGCCAGTTCGCGCATGGTGTTTTCCGCATCGCGCTGATGAATATCCAGCACCTCATCCACCAGCGAGGCGTTGAAAATCCCCGGCAGATATTCCGCTGGCCAGCGGCGAATCCCCGGAATACTGCTGCCCTCTTCTGGCTGCAGGCCAACAATGGTCACCGGTTTGGATTGTTCACGCATAAACCGTGACACACCGGTAATGGTGCCGGTTGTCCCCATGCTGGAAACAAAATGGGTAATGCGCCCACCGGTCTGCTGCCAGATTTCCGGCCCGGTGGTGGTGTAATGGGCGTAGGGGTTATCGGGGTTGTTGAACTGATCAAGCAACTTGCCTTCGCCCCGGTTCGCCATTTCCAGCGCCAGATCGCGCGCACCTTCCATGCCCTGTTCTTTGGTGACAAGAATCAGCTCCGCACCGTAGGCACGCATCGCCGCTCGGCGTTCCTGGCTCATATTGTCAGGCATCAGCAATTTCATGCGATAGCCTTTTAGCGCGGCGATCATTGCCAGCGCAATGCCGGTGTTACCGCTGGTGGCTTCAATTAACACATCGCCCGGTTTAATTTCTCCGCGTTTTTCCGCCTCGACAATCATCGATAGTGCCGCGCGATCTTTCACCGAACCTGCCGGATTATTACCTTCCAGCTTTAACCAGACTTCACTGCCGTTATCCGGCCCCATTCGCTGTAATTTCACCAGAGGCGTATTGCCAATTGTTTGTTCTAATGTACTCACGATCACTGTCCATACGTGGTGTTGCCTGATGCGACGCTTGCGCGTCTTATCAGGCCTACAGGTTACAAACCTTGCCATTAAAAAGCCCGGATCGCGGGAAGCGCCTCCGGGCGTTTAACATTCACTCAACCTATCAGGCGCTTTGTGCGAGAGCAAGTTCCTCATCGCGGGTTTCAATACGCTCGTCGCCGTTATACAGCCGCGCATGTTGCAGCCCGACGAACAAACGATCGCCGCGCTGCGGAGCATCGTCACCACGCATAACCACAGTTAGCGGGTCGTCATACCATCCCAGCGGCTGCACCACTAATTGGGTGTAGTGGCCTTTCGGGCTGGCTTCCAGTACCTGTACCGGCAGTGGCGAATCGAGGCTGGTACGGCGGCTGATATCCACTTCCCACGGGCGCAGGAAGAGATCCACCGGCCCCTGATACGCAGGCGTATATCCCAGCGGCCAGCGATGTGCGCCAACGTGGAACTGCCCGCCGCGAATGGTTCCCTGCAGGCGGTTCACTTCGCCCATAAATTCGAGCACAAAACGGGTCGCAGGTTCGCGCCATACCTGATCCGGCTCATCGGCCTGTTCGATATTGCCCTGGCTCATCACCACCACGCGGTTGGCGACTTCCATCGCCTCTTCCTGGTCGTGGGTGACGAATACGCTGGTGAATTTCAATTCTTCATGCAGTTGACGCAGCCAGCGACGTAGCTCTTTACGCACCTGCGCATCCAGCGCGCCAAACGGTTCATCGAGCAGCAGAATTTGCGGTTCAACGGCAAGTGCGCGCGCCAGTGCCACACGCTGCTTCTGACCGCCGGAAAGCTGCGCCGGATAACGATCCGCCAGATGCGCAAGCTGAACCATTTCCAGCAATTTTGTCACCTTCGCTTTGATGGCTGCCGCATTCGGGCGCTCACGACGCGGCAGCACCGTCAGGCCAAAGGCGATGTTGTCGAACACGGTCATATGGCGGAACAACGCGTAATGCTGGAACACAAAACCGACTTTACGATCGCGCGCGTGCAAGCGGCTGACGTCGGTGCCGTGGAAGCGGATATGCCCGCTGGTTTGATGTTCCAGCCCGGCAATAATACGCAGCAGCGTGGTTTTCCCGGAACCGGACGGCCCCAGCAGCGCGACCATCTGACCTGAAGGAATATCCAGTGAGATATCGTTCAGCACCTGGGTGCGACCAAAAGACTTCTTAATCCTGGCAATCTCAATGCTCATGGTGTTCCTCCTGTTGCGCGCGTTTTTCCTGATTCTCCAGGCGCCATTGCAACATACTCTTCAAAAACAGGGTGATAATCGCCATCAGCGTCAATAACGCCGCAGCGGTAAAGGAGCCGACTGCGTTATAGTCCTGCTCCAGCAATTCAATTTGTAACGGCAGCGACAGGGTTTCGCCGCGAATCGAGCCGGAAACCACCGATACCGCGCCAAACTCGCCAATTGCGCGGGCGTTGGTCAGCACCACGCCGTAAAGCAGCGCCCAGCGAATATTCGGCAGCGTGACGCGCCGGAACATCTGCCAGCCGGACGCACCAAGCAAAATCGCCGCTTCGTCCTCCTGACTGCCCTGGCTTAACATCACCGGCACCAATTCGCGTACCACAAACGGGCAGGTGACGAAAATCGTCACCAGTACCATTCCCGGCCAGGAGAACATAATTTGCAGGTTATGCTCGTCGAGCCAACCGCCCAGCGGGCCGTTGGAACCGTAGAACAGCAGATAAACCAGACCAGCAACCACCGGCGACACCGCAAACGGGATGTCCAGCAGCGTCAGCAGCAACTGACGTCCCGGAAAATCAAAACGCGTCACCAGCCAGGCCAGCAGAACGCCGAACACCAGGTTTACCGGCACGGCAATCAGCGCAATCATCACCGTCAGCCAGATGGCGTGCAGCATGTCCGGATCGGCCAGATTCTGTAATACCGGCATCAGCCCTTTGCTGAACGCCTGCACGAAGATATAAATCATCGGCACCAGCAGGATGAACGCCGAAACCAGCATCCCGGTGCCAATCAGAAACCATTTGCCCCAGTTAATCGGGCGCGCGTCATAACGCTTCAACTGTGTCACTTCCGCCATTAATGACCTACCACACGCCGACCAAAGCGACTTTGCAGAGTGTTAATTGAGAACAGCAGCAGCAGTGATGCCGCGAGGATCACCGAGGCAATCGCGCTCGCCGCTGGGTAATCAAACTCCTGTAACCGCACAAAAATCATCAGCGACGTCACTTCCGTCTTCCAGGCGATGTTCCCGGCGATAAAAATCACCGCGCCAAACTCACCAAGACTGCGGGTAAACGACAGCGCCACGCCCGCCACCAGCGCCGGAGAAAGTTCCGGCAGCACCACTTTGCAGAAACTCTGCCAGCGCGTTGCGCCGAGCGTTTCCGCCGCTTCTTCATATTCCGGGCCTAACTCTTCAAGCACTGGCTGCACCGTGCGCACCACAAACGGGATGCTGGTAAAGGCCATCGCCACCGCAATCCCAAGCCAGGTGTAGGTGACTTTGATATCAGATTTTGCCAGCCACTCGCCGTAAAAGCCGTTCACGGAAAAGAGCGAGGCCAGCGTTAAACCCGCGACCGCCGTCGGTAGCGCAAAGGGTAAATCCATCAGTGCATCAAGCAGAGTGCGCCCCGGAAAGCGGTAGCGGGTTAAGATCCACGCCATCAGCAGACCGAAAACACCGTTAAAAATCGACGCCACAAACGCCGACAGCAACGTTACTTTGTAGGCCGCGACCACCTGCGGGTTGGTGACCACCTCCCAGTACTGCGCCCAGCTCATCTCAGAAAGCTGCATCACCAGCGCGGAGAGCGGCAGCAGCAAAATCAGGCAGACAAACAGCAGACTGGTGCCGAGGCTTAAGGTAAAGCCCGGCAGCACGCGTCTGGAGGAGACGGCAAACATCAGTTACGCCCCGCCGCTAACAGCTTGTCTAACTCGCCGCCGCTGGTGAAGTGGGTTTTCATCACTTCCGGCCAGGAGCCAAATTTATCTTCCACGCGGAACAGCTCGGTCTGCGGGAATTTATCTTTCAGTTTGTCCATGACTTCCGGGTTATTTACGCGATAGTAGTAGTCGGTGATGATGGTTTGCGCCTGCGGGCTGTAGAGCCAGTTCAGATAGGCCTTTGCTGCTTTTTCCGTGCCGTTGGCCTGCACGTTTTTATCCACCCACGCCACCGGGAATTCCGCCAGAATGTTGGTTTTCGGAATCACCACTTCAAAGCCCTGCGCTTCATACTGCTTACGGATGTTGTTCACTTCCGATTCGAAGCTGATCAGCACATCGCCCAGACCGCGCTCGGCAAAGGTGGTGGTCGCGCCACGACCTCCGGTATCGAACACTTCGACGTTCTTCAGGAACTGGGTCATAAACTGTTCGGTTTTGGCTTTATCGCCACCGTCGGCTTTATCCGCTGCGCCCCATGCTGCAAGGTAGGTGTAACGCGCGTTACCGGAGGTTTTCGGATTCGGGAAAATTAGCTTCACGTCGGAGCGAACCAAATCGTTCCAGTCGTGGATATTCTTCGGGTTGCCCTTACGCACCAGGAATCCCATCGTGGAGTAGAACGGCGAACTGTTATTCGGCAAACGCGACTGCCAGTCGGCCGGGATCAGCTTGCCTTTATCGTGCAGGATCTGCACGTCAGTCACCTGGTTATAAGTGACAACGTCTGCTTTCAAGCCCTGCAAAATTGCCAGCGCCTGTTTTGATGACCCGGCATGAGATTGTTTAATCGTCAGTTTGTCGCCAGCGTTATCTTTTGCCCACTGCTGTTCAAACGGGGTATTCAGGGCGGCAAACAGCTCGCGGGAGACGTCATAAGAACTGTTCAGCAGTTCCGTTGCCTGCACGTGACCAGCCAGCAGCAGAGAAGCGACCAGCGCGAGAGAGTTCTTTTTCAGTAAGTTAACGGCCATTGCGCACCCTTATATATTTAATGACTTTCTAATAGCCATCATATTTATAACGGGCATGAAAGGAGTAACGGTTTTATATACCGTTTGGTGATTTGGAAGTTGAAAAGGGAATAAGACGAAATCCTCCCTACACATGCAGGGAGGAAACAGAGGTGAATCAGATGCCGACGCTGACTGTCTCCGGCAGTGTGCTGCCACCATCGATCACATTCTGTGTACCGGTTAAATAACTTGATTCATCCGACGCGAGGAAGGCCGCCAGCTCGCCGACTTCCAGCGGATCGGCGAGGCGACGCAGCGGGATTGCTTTCGCCATTTCAGTCAGTACCGATTCCGGATCTTGCGGATTTGACTGGCGGGCAATGCTTTCCGCCATTGGCGTGCGAACGTATCCAGGGCAGATGGCGTTTACGCGAATACCAGACTGCGCGTACTCCACCGCCAGCGATTTAGTCAGGCCAACAATCGCCGCTTTTGTTAAGGCATACGCTGTTTCACCCGCATCGGCCACCATATCGCCAGTGACCGAAGACATCATCACAATGCGACCATCTTTGCGGGCAATCATCTCCGGCAGCACAGCCTTCGTGACGTTCCACACGCCTTTAATATTGATATCAATATGGAAATCGCGATCGTCATCGCTCATTTCAAGAAAACTACCCAGACGGCAAACACCTGCGTTATTCACCAGAATATCAATGCGCCCTTCTTTTTCCTTCGCGCGCTTGATCGCTGCCGTAACTGACGCCGGGTCGCGTACATCAGCAATTACCGCCGTACAGCGATGACCACGACCACACAGCTCATCCGCCAGCTTTTCAATCTCAGGGGAGATATCCAGCAAGATTAGGTTTGCGCCATGACGCGCAAAGGTTCTGGCAATTCCTTCACCAATGCCTTGCGATGCGCCCGTAATCAGTGCTGTCTTGCCCGTGAGTTTACCCATTTCAAGTTTCTCCTTTTGAATACAGAGCATTACGCTCTATTGTCCCTACCATACCTGAATAACAGATCAATGCTGAGGAGTGGATCTAAATTCAGGAAAATCTTAAGTAAAATCTCCCATAACCACAACTCTGTCATTGTATGCATTCCCTGCTGTACATAATCAGGCAGGGAGATATGATTCACTCCATATGAAATTATTCGAAGGCAAATATTTAAGGTGATTGTATATGCAACTTGAAAAAATGATTACTGAAGGTTCGAACAGCGCCTCGGCTGAAATCGACCGCGTATCGACGCTGGAAATGTGCCGAATTATCAATGATGAAGATAAAACCGTTCCATTGGCCGTTGAGCGAGTACTGCCGGATATCGCAGCGGCGATTGATGTCATCCACGCCCAGGTCAGCGGTGGCGGTCGTCTGATTTATCTCGGTGCCGGGACTTCCGGTCGGCTGGGGATTCTGGATGCCAGCGAGTGCCCCCCAACCTACGGCGTGAAACCTGGTCTGGTGGTTGGTTTGATTGCTGGCGGCGAATATGCCATTCAGCACGCGGTGGAAGGCGCGGAAGACAGCCGGGAAGGCGGCGTCAACGATCTGAAAAATATTGCTTTAACGGCGCAGGATGTGGTTGTCGGTATTGCTGCCAGTGGTCGTACGCCGTATGTGATTGCCGGGCTGGAATACGCTCGCCAGTTGGGCTGCCGCACGGTCGGTATTTCCTGTAATCCCGGTAGTGCTGTTTCAACAACCGCAGAGTTTGCTATTACGCCAGTCGTCGGGGCTGAAGTGGTTACCGGTTCTTCGCGGATGAAAGCAGGTACGGCGCAGAAACTGGTGCTCAACATGCTCTCCACCGGGCTGATGATTAAGTCAGGAAAAGTGTTCGGCAACCTGATGGTCGATGTGGTCGCCACCAATGAAAAACTACACGTGCGCCAGGTCAATATTGTCAAAAACGCGACCGGATGTAGCGCGGAACAGGCGGAAGCGGCGCTAATTGCCTGCGATCGCCACTGCAAAACAGCGATTGTAATGGTCTTGAAAAATCTCGATGCCGCAGAAGCGAAAAAACGCCTGGCGCAGCATGGGGGTTTTATTCGTAAGGCTCTGGAAAAGGAATAACCTATGGCTAAAGAGATCAGCAGTGAGCTTCTGAACACCATTCTTACCCGCGTCGGCGGCGCGGGAAATATCGCCAGTTGTGGTCACTGTATGACGCGTCTGCGTCTCGGTGTACATGACAGTTCACTGGTTGATCCTGATATCAAAACGCTGGAAGGGGTGAAGGGTGTCATTTTGACCAGCGATCAAGTACAGGTGGTATTTGGGTCCGGCAAAGCGCATCGTGCTGCAAAAGCAATGAGCGAGTTGTTGGGTGAAACACCTGTGCAGGATGCCGCAGAAATCGCCGCTCAGAACAAACGTCAGTTAAAAGCCAGACAAACCTCTGGCGTGCAGCAATTTCTCGCCAAATTCGCCACTATCTTTACGCCGCTAATTCCCGGATTTATTGCCGCCGGTCTGTTGCTGGGGATTGCGACGTTAATTGCTACGGTGATGCACGTTCCGGCAGATGCCCAGGGAACGCTGCCCGACGCACTGAATTTTATGAAGGTATTCAGCAAAGGTTTATTCACCTTCCTGGTGATTCTGGTGGGCTATAACGCCGCCCAGGCCTTCGGCGGCACGGGCGTAAATGGCGCAATTATCGCCGCACTCTTTCTGCTCGGTTATAACCCAGCAGCCACCACCGGTTACTACGCTGGTTTTCACGATTTCTTCGGCCTGCCTATCGATCCGCGCGGCAATATTATCGGCGTACTGATTGCCGCCTGGGTCTGCGCCCGCATTGAAGGTATGGTGCGTCAATTTATGCCGGACGATCTCGACATGCTGCTAACCTCGTTAATCACTCTGCTGATCACCGCCACGCTGGCATATCTGGTGATTATGCCGCTGGGAGGCTGGTTATTCGAAGGCATGTCCTGGCTGTTTATGCATCTGAACAGTAATCCACTTGGTTGTGCTGTACTTGCCGGGCTGTTCCTGATTGCCGTGGTGTTTGGCGTGCATCAGGGCTTTATTCCCGTTTATCTTGCCTTAATGGACAGCCAGGGTTTCAACAGTCTATTCCCGATCCTTTCAATGGCAGGCGCGGGTCAGGTGGGTGCGGCACTGGCGCTTTACTGGCGCGCGCAGCCGCACAGTGCCTTACGCAGCCAGGTGCGCGGGGCGATTATTCCTGGTTTGCTGGGCGTGGGTGAACCGTTGATTTACGGTGTAACCCTGCCCCGCATGAAACCGTTTGTTACCGCTTGTTTAGGCGGCGCGGCGGGTGGATTGTTTATCGGGTTGGTCGCATGGTGGGGTCTGCCGATGGGTTTAAACAGCGCCTTTGGACCGTCTGGCCTGGTGGCGTTGCCGCTGATGACTTCGGCACAAGGTATCCTTCCGGCAATGGCGGTTTACGCTGGCGGGATCCTGGTGGCATGGATTAGCGGGTTCATTTTCACCACGCTCTTTGGCTGCCGTAACGTCAATCTGGACTAAGCCGTAACTTAGAAACAAAACAGCCCGATACGCTACGCTTATCGGGCCTGCAGGTTAACTGCAATTTA
The DNA here is from genome assembly GCF_003046645.1 of Escherichia sp. MOD1-EC6475. Classification (NCBI taxonomy): domain Bacteria; kingdom Pseudomonadati; phylum Pseudomonadota; class Gammaproteobacteria; order Enterobacterales; family Enterobacteriaceae; genus Escherichia; species Escherichia sp. MOD1-EC6475. The sequence continues at coordinate 45,044 of NZ_PZKQ01000015.1, forward strand.
TTGAATTTGAACGATCATACAAGCCGAATAAAGCATTTACGCCGCTCCGGCAAGACGCTACAGGTGCGTGAGTAAAACTTACAGCGCCATCAGTTTGTCCAGCGACGGCGCGAAGTAATAGCCGCCAGTGACCGGTTTGGTGAAACGTAACATTGCGTCACGTTTGCCATCGCTATCGCCAAACATGCTCAGCAGCTGCTGCTCAATGTTGTGCAGACGTGCGCAGTAAGCGCAGAAGTACAACCCGTGCGTGCCGCTGGCGGTGCCGTATGGCAAGCTCTGGCGAACAATCTTCAGCCCTTTGCCGTCTTCTTTCAGATCAACGCGGGTCAGGTGAGAAGTTTCCGGGCGTTCGTCGCCGTCGATCTCTTCGTTGGCCTCTTTGGTACGACCGATCATCATCTCCTGATCATGAACGCTCATACGGTTAAGCTGCTTCAGGTTATGTTCCCAACGCTGTACAAACACGTAACTACCGCCTGCATCCACGCCGTCTTTGATAACCGCCACTTCGCGACGCGTCTCTTCACCCGCAGGGTTTTCTGTACCGTCAACAAAGCCGCTCAGGTCACGTTCCTCAACCCAACGGAAGCCGTGGATCTCCTCTTTCACTTCAATGCAGTCACCAAAGGCTTCCATCGCCGCCTGGGCGACAGAGAAGTTTACGTCATGACGCAGAGAAAGAATGTGGATCAACACATCAAACTGGGTCGTTGGCGCAAGACCTTTACCGTAACCCGGAAAATCTTTCAGCTCTTCGGCACCCACGCCGCCGCTCAGAGCACGCCAGGTGTTGTTGCCAAAGGCAACCACCGCGCCGAGATGCGCATCCGGGAATTTTGCTTCAAAGGTTGCCAGTTTATCGGCAAAGGTTTTACTGGCCGCACGCAGGGCATCAACTTCCCCTTTAACGTTGGCTTCAATCCAAATCGCTGCGCGGCAATGTTCTGGCAAAATGCCACTCTGAACCTGAGACATTGTTCCTCCTGAAAATAAGAATGCCACGCAATCCGTGGCATTGTTGGGCGCTATCTTACGTGTTTTTTTGCGGCGGCGGTTTGTTCAGACGCAAATTAACGCCGCCAGATAATTTTACTGACTTTCCAGTTTTTCAGGGTATCGTCTGAAGGCATTAACCCTTCAGGACCACTCCACTCACCGCTGAACTGGTAGCTAATATGTTGGCTGCCTTCGGCTTTACATTCCACAGCACGATTATCATCACCGTCGGCTTTTTGGCAATTGCCAAATGCTTTGCTGTAAAGGTCGCTAAACGGTGTTCCGATTTTAACACCCGTGTCAGCAGGAATATCGCTATCAAGCACATCAATGCGGCTGATTGTGCCCTGATCGCCATTAATCACCATCGCCACGTTGTCGCCTTTCATTACTTCGAAAAAGCGCACAACATTACCGTTCGCAGTTTTCATTCCGCTGCGCAGGCGATAATCACCATCAAGCGCATCGGCAATGGCTTGTTCTTGTAGCGGCGTAGACGCCGTTAATTCACCCACCCCCTGCTCGCTCACTTTGGTGGACGACCCAAACCAGTTCCACGGGTTAGCGGCAGACCAGTTAACTGACGACATGGTGGAACAGCCGGTCAGCATCAACGGCATAGCGCATAACAATAAACGCAGCGATTTCATGTCACTTCCTTTGGTTATTCAATAACGTTGCTTGGAGTGCAAATTTGCAAAAAAGTGCCGTTAGAAGCTGATGGCAAACACAGAATTGCCTGATGCGCTACGCTTATCAGGCCTGTTTTTTCCTGCAATGTATTGAATTTGCGAAAATTTGTAGGCTGAATAAGCCGTTCACGCCGCATCCGGCATAAACAAAGCGCGCCTCTGCGCTATTCTTTTTCTTCATTAAAACAGGCACGTAAGCGTCGATTGGTCAAAAGCCAGATTAACGCCACAATATCTGCCACCACCAGCGCCAGACCGATACCGCTAACAGATTCACCGTTCAGCCACAGCCACGGTTGCCAGCAAAGCAAAACGAACTGCGCCAACAGCAACAGAAAATAGAGCACATGCCAGATACGGGGAAACGTAGCCCGCCGACCACTCAGCAAAAACGCCAGCACCGCCGGAATGCCGGGAATCAACCCCAGCCAGAAATTATCGTGATCGGGATAAAACAGATTCAGCAGCGCAGTACCCTGCTCGCGCGATGCACCGGCAATCACAAACAGTACCCAGGTTCGCGCCTGTAGCAAAAGCACAATCCAGAAGAGAAAAGGTAAACGCAGGCGTCCGTGCGCATCATAATGGACAGGATGAAACTCAGTACTCTTCATCTTCAATCAAACGCTTACCCAGACTCAGCACATCGGCGTGTTCATATCCCAGACGTTCATACATTCCAAGCACCATGTCGTTATCTTCCGGCACGTTGATCTGAATTTTCGGGCAACCACGAGCAATCAGCTTTTTCTCCAGTCGATTAAGCAGCGCATTGGCAATCCCACGCCCGCGAAACTCTGGATGCACGCCAAGATAATAAGCAGATCCGCGATGCCCGTCATAACCCCCCATCACCGTTCCGACCACTTCACCGTTCACCTCAGCGACCAGAAACAAACTGACGTCATGGTTCATCTTGCGCTCGATGTCCATTTCCGGATCATTCCACGGACGCAGCAAGTCGCAACGCTCCCAAAGGGTGATGACCTCTTCGAAATCTTCCTGGCGAAATACGCGTATCTCCATGGTATTCGTTACCTTTTTGCGGGTTAAAAGGGTGATTATGGCGTGAACGGTTGAATTAGCCAATATCTGACGAAAATCGGTTGAAAAAGTGGCATAATGGGGAGTTGTCAACTATTGAAATGAAAAGTAAAACAATTCTCAACAGCAAACGGTCGTAACGGATTACGCGATACGATATAACATCTGGAACTTTATTATTACAACTCAGGCCGTATGAGCACTTTTAAACCACTAAAAACACTCACTTCGCGCCGCCAGGTGCTGAAAGCCGGATTGGCTGCCCTGACGTTGTCAGGCATGTCGCAAGCCATCGCTAAAGAAGAACCTTTAAAAACCAGTAACGGACATAGCAAGCCAAAAGCCAAAAAAGCTGGCGGCAAACGTGTCGTTGTTCTCGATCCAGGCCACGGCGGGATTGATACCGGAGCGATCGGTCGCAACGGTTCGAAAGAAAAACACGTGGTGCTGGCGATTGCTAAAAACGTCCGTTCCATTTTGCGCAATCATGGCATTGATGCGCGTTTAACGCGTTCTGGCGATACGTTTATCCCACTGTACGATCGCGTTGAAATCGCCCATAAACATGGCGCGGATCTGTTTATGTCAATTCACGCCGACGGCTTTACCAACCCAAAAGCCGCTGGTGCATCAGTCTTTGCCCTCTCTAACCGTGGCGCAAGTAGTGCGATGGCAAAATATTTGTCGGAACGCGAAAACCGTGCCGATGAAGTCGCCGGGAAAAAAGCGACTGACAGGGATCATCTATTGCAACAAGTGCTGTTTGATCTGGTGCAAACAGATACCATTAAAAACAGCCTGACGCTTGGCTCGCATATTCTGAAGAAGATTAAGCCGGTGCATAAACTTCACAGCCGCAACACCGAACAAGCCGCATTTGTGGTGTTGAAATCGCCGTCGGTTCCTTCAGTGCTGGTGGAAACTTCGTTTATCACCAACCCGGAAGAAGAGCGACTGTTAGGCACGGCGGCGTTTCGTCAGAAAATTGCCTCTGCCATTGCCGAAGGCGTGATCAGTTATTTCCACTGGTTTGACAACCAGAAAGCACACTCGAAAAAGCGGTAAGTTATGAAGCCCGACGCACACCAGGTTAAACAGTTCCTGCTCAACCTTCAGGACACAATTTGCCAACAGCTAAGCGCCGTAGATGGCACAGAGTTTGTCGAAGATAGCTGGCAGCGCGAAGCTGGTGGCGGCGGGCGTAGCCGGGTGTTGCGTAATGGTGGAGTTTTCGAACAGGCGGGCGTTAACTTTTCTCACGTCCACGGTGATGCGATGCCGGCTTCCGCCACCGCTCATCGCCCGGATCTTGCCGGGCGCAGTTTTGAGGCGATGGGCGTTTCGCTGGTCGTGCATCCGCATAACCCGTATGTCCCCACCAGCCACGCGAATGTGCGCTTTTTTATTGCCGAAAAACCAGGCGCCGATCCTGTCTGGTGGTTTGGCGGTGGCTTCGACTTAACCCCCTTCTATGGCTTTGAAGAAGACGCCATTCACTGGCACCGCACCGCCCGCGAGCTGTGCCAGCCATTTGGTGAAGACGTTTATCCACGTTATAAAAAGTGGTGCGACGAATACTTCTACCTCAAACATCGCAACGAACAGCGCGGCATTGGCGGGCTGTTCTTTGATGATCTGAACACGCCAGATTTCGACCACTGTTTTGCCTTTATGCAGGCGGTAGGCAAAGGCTACACCGACGCATACTTGCCTATTGTTGAGCGACGTAAAGCGATGGAATACGGCGAGCGCGAGCGTAATTTCCAGCTCTACCGTCGCGGGCGTTATGTCGAATTCAACCTGGTCTGGGATCGCGGCACGCTGTTTGGCTTGCAAACCGGCGGGCGCACCGAATCAATCCTGATGTCAATGCCGCCGCTGGTACGCTGGGAGTACGATTATCAACCGGAAGAAGGCAGCCCGGAAGCGGCGTTGAGCGAGTTTATTAAGGTCAGGGATTGGGTATGATTTCCTCACCCCAACTCCTGCATCCGCTGATGCAGCGTCAGTGATGGCTTCTCGGCAAACAGTTGCTGATAATCCGTGGCAAATTGCCCCAGATGCCAGAATCCCCACTGCATGGCGGCGTCTTTTACCGTTGTGCTTTGCGACCACGGGCTTATCAGTTCGCGGCGCACAGCGTTCAGGCGAATGCGTTTCAGCCACGCGTTCGGGCCAATGCCTAAAATAGCGTGAAACGCGTTTTGTAACGTACGGCGACTGACATGCAGTTGATTGCACAAGTCCAGCACCGTTACCGGTTCGGACATGTTTTCCAGCACATATTCGCGGGCGCGGGAAAGCAAACGGCGGTAACTCTGATGACTAATGCTTTCCGCCGTCACCATTGGCTGCGCTTCTTCCAGCATCGCCCCCATCGCCAGCAGCAAATTGTCACCCAGCACTTTACGTACCGCAGGCTGATGCAAATTCTCGGGATTCTCGCAAAATGTTGCCAGCGCCTGCTGGACAAAGCCCCACAGCGCGGCTTTATGCTGCTCTTTCACTTCAAGCGCCGACTGGCTACGCAGCATATGTAATACCCGATCAGGATTATGCAAAAAGTTAGCCTGCCGGGTAATGACATCTTCAGAAAGCACCACGCCAAGAATGGTGTAATCGTCCGGCGTACTTAATTCAAACTCGGTGCCACCAGGGCGTGTGGCAATTTCTGCGCTTCCCAGACATTGCGAACCGATAAATCCCTGTTCGCCACGCGTCGCCGGAATGCCAAACCAGAAAGAGTTCGGCCAGACCAGGCACGACTGACGCAGCGCCAGACCGGTGTATTCACGGAAAACCTGAATATCATCAAGCAGGATTTCCGTAAATTCACCATGAAACTTGCCCGGATGGAGCTGATCGTAAATCTGCTGCCAGGCGGTAATCGTCAAAGCATGTTCATAGACATCCGTTGTCTGTCGTTGATGAACATTATCCACTTCGACCTTCGGCGTGAGCTTCAGGTTTTCGGGTAAGGGTTCATGATAAAGATGGTGCAAATTGGCTGTTTGGGTCTTTTTCATGATGTTAATGCCGGGTGTTGTAGGACACCCGGCATCTCCGACAGGTTAATGGGGCTTGAGACGATAACGACTACTGCGTTTACGCAACGTCCCGGCAGAAAAGAGCTGTTCGAGCGCATTTCTGGCTTTTTCCAGCGGCCAGCCAAAGTGGGCAGCCACTTCTCCTGCCGTCATTCCCTGACGTACTGATGTTAACAGCGCCAACAACTCGTCAGCAGATCCCTCGGCAATAGCGGACGCGTCAGGTTGCTTCGGCTGGCGGTTAAAGCCAGTAACCAGCCACTGGGTGTCATCATCAGGCCGACCAATTTCCTTACGGCTGATGACGCGCCCGGTACGCGAAACCACATGCGCGAGAAATGCGGTATCTTGCTTATCGTTCGCCCACTGGAACGCCGCGCCATTTTCAATATGCGCAACCATCGCATCCAGGCCGGCACGCACTTCCGCCGGGTTTGGCCCACCAAGCATAATCAACACTTCACCGGCAGTCGGCGACGGACCGTGCGCCGCTCCCGCATACAGCGAGCGGCCATAAACCACTTCCACCATCGCCTGTTTGGTCGCTTCGTCAGCCGCAATGTAGGTAACATCATCAGAGTCGGCGGAAATCAGCCCGAGACTACGAATATGCGGCGGCAATTTCAGTTCACGCGCAAAATCAGCGTTAACGGAGGCAATCACCCGCATGGCGGTGACCGACGGTCGAATCAAATCTAAAGCTGGCATGATGCCTCCTTATCGGGTCATGTTGATGCCGGATGCTTTCTGCTCCAGCATACGTTTCGCCAAATCCACAATGACGGCTGCGGCTTCAACCGGCGGCGTACCGCCCTGGTGAATGTTAGAGATACAGGTGCGATCGGCCTCAACGGTGGTCGCCATACGCGGTGAGTAAACGGCGTAGCAGGAGAGACTTTCCGACTGTCCTAACCCCGGGCGTTCGCCCACCAGCAGAATCACCACTTTCGCGCCGAGAAGTTCGCCAATCTGGTCTTCAATCTTCACGCGACCATAACGAACAAAGAACGGCGTACCGACTTTCAGTCCCGCATGTTGCAGACCCGCCATCAGCGGCGGCAGGATCTCTTCATAGTTGACGGTGATGGCATCAGTTGACAGGCCATCGGAGACAACGACCTGTACGTCCGGATTGGCAACGCACTGTGCTTTCAGGGCTTCAACGGCTTCCGCACACAGACGACGCCCCATGTCCGGGCGAGTCAGGTAGAGATTTTTGTCGCTGATTTCAGAGCGTACTTCCAGCAGCTCCTGCGCTTTCACCCACTCTTCCGGCACTTCTTTCAGGACGGTGTCTTTCGAACGTGAGTGGTCGGCCAGGAAACGCAGCAGCGCCTGAGTACGCGGACGCGGACCGGCACGACCGGTACAAACGCGAGCCACAGTGCTGCGGCGCAGTTCTGTTAATACGTCTGCGCGATGCGGATTTTCCACGCCAATCCATGCCTTCGCTTCAGCGGAACCTAAATCCAGCGCGCAGCTTTCAAAGGTCACCGGCGCAGCGCACGTTGTGGTGGCGCATTTTGTTTCCGCTGGCGCGGCATCCGCCTGTCCCATTGACGCCATCACGCTGCGTACAATTTCTTCAATCTGTTTTTGATCCATGATGTGTTATCTCCGCGTCATCAGAAGAACAGTGACGGATCGCCCGCCCGTTTGGTCAGGCGACCGTTTGCCATAATGCCCATGCTTTCCAGCCAACGTTCAAACTCCGGTGACGGACGCAAATTCAACAGTTGGCGCACTGTGGCGGTGTCATGGAAGGCGGTGGTCTGATAGTTGAGCATGATGTCATCGCCCAGCGGCATCCCCATGATGTAGTTGCAGCCTGCGGTTGCGAGCAGGATCATCAGGTTTTCGTTGAGGTTCTGGTCAGCATCAGCGTGGTTGGTGTAGCAGCAGTCACAGCCCATAGAGATGCCGCTCAGCTTGCCCATAAAGTGATCTTCTAAGCCAGCACGGATAATCTGGCGGTCGTTGTAGAGATACTCCGGCCCAATAAAACCGACCACGGTGTTGACGATAAACGGATCGTAATGACGCGCCAGCCCATAGTTACGAGCTTCCATCGTCACCTGGTCAGCGCCGAAGTTAGCGCCAGCGGAGAGCGCAGAACCTTGTCCGGTTTCGAAGTAGAGGCAGTTTTCCCCGGCAATACGGTTGAACTCCGCGCCCACTGCGCGCGCTTCGTCAAGCATCGCCAGTTCCACGCCAAACTCTTTCAGCCCTTTTTCGCTGCCGCAGATACTCTGGAAAATCAGCCCGCCTGGTGCGCCACGACGAATCGCTTCTATCTGGGTGGTGACATGCGCCAGCACGCAGCCCTGGGTTGGAATATTGAATTTGTCGATCACACCGTAAATGGTATCCAGCACACGGCTTAAGTTTTCCACGTCGTCCGTCACCGGGTTGACGCCAATCACCGCATCGCCCACCCCGAAAGAAAGCCCTTCGTAGATTTGCGCGGCGATACTTTGCACATCGTCACGGGTATCATTTGGCTGCAAACGGGCGCTGAAAGTGCCTGGGATACCGATGGTGGTATTGGCCTTTTTGATCACCGGCATTTTCTTCGCGCCGTAGATCAGGTCCGCGTTGGAGCAAATCTTCGCCACCGCTGCGACCACTTCCGAGGTCAGCCCTTTGCGGGTAAAAGCAATGTCGTCAACGCTGGTCTCGTCGCTCAGCACATACTCGCGCAGCTCGCTGATACTCCAGTTTTTAATCTGGTTATAGGCCGTTTCGTTAACGTCGTCCTGAATCAGCCGCGTCACACAGTCATCTTCATAGGCAATCACCGGATTATTGCGGATATCCGCTACCGTCATTTCCGACAACACCTGCTTTGCCGCCACGCGCTCCTGCGAGCTTGCCGCAGCAACGCCCGCCAGCACATCCCCCGAACGCAGTTCGTTGGCTTTAGCCAGCACCTCTTTTACATCCTTAAACTGATATACATTGCCGAACAATGTGGTCTTTAGTTTCATAAGTCGTTCCCTCAGGAAGGAAATGCGAGTGATTTCACCGTCACCGGCACAACCGATCCGCCAAAAAGAGGCGTACCAATGTCGATATAGTCCCCCGCGCGAACAATCACTTCGTCAATGACTGCCAACGGGAGTTGTTGTAGCTGTGGGCGCAATAACATACCCAGAGCTTTACCAAAGTCCTGCCCGGCTACCACCAGCAGGGGATGCGGATTCGGAAAACGCGCGACGAAATCGACCAGCGCGTTGATGACCGTCAGTACCGAGGCGTAACGCACCGGAAGCCCGGCGGGAAGCGCCAGCACGTACGCGTCAGTTTTGGGGCAAAGATCAAGCTGAATCAGCGCCTGTTGCCAGGCATTCACCAGATCCGTTTCATCAATCGGGATCGCCACCGGCAAATTGCGCAGCGGCAGTTGTACGCCCTCCAGCCAGATAGTGCTGCCCGAGAGCGAAAGGGTATGCGCGCCCGCGCCAATCACCGTGGCGCGCACGGTTTGCGCAGGAAACTGCACGTTCATCTCACGCAGACGCGGATGCTCATGCAGCGCCGTTGCCAGCAACGGGCCAATATCGGCAAAACAGAACGGGTCAGCGGGCTGGTGGCGATAACATTCGCCCACGCCGCCGGAGAGCGTAATGATTTCGGGCGTAACACCTGCCGGCAGCAAACCGGTTTGCATCAATGCCTGCGCGAGCGGCGAGAGCGTTCCGTCAATCACTTCAACAATCAGTTCTGCCATCCGGCGGGTAACCTGCACCAGCTGCGCGCCAGTCAGCGAACGGGCGTCGGTGCCTGCGCCGAAGCACTCATCCACAATCATCTGCCCCGGTTTATGGGCGTAAACCACGCGTCCCTGGCTGTCGGTTTCCAACAGGCGACCGCCAACGTTCAGGCAGGCAGTCCCGCTGATTTTTCCAGCTTCGAACAAGGCGTAGTTCGCGGTGCCGCCGCCGATGTCGATATTCAGTACCCGACACAGCCGTTGTTCAGAGAGGGTTTGCGCCCCGGCACCGTGGCCTGCAATCACCGATTCGAGATGCGGTCCGGCGCTGGCGACCACAAAATCGCCCAGCGACAGGGAGAGCGTCATCACCGCCGGACGGGCGTTGCGGGTTTTCGCGCTTTCGCCGGTGATGATGATGGCGCCGGAATCGACGCTTTCCGGCGCGATGCCCGCAGCCTGATATTGCTCGAGGATTAAGGTTTTCAGTTCCGCTTCTTTTAAACCGCCCTGTTTATCGACAGGGGTAAAGAACACCGGGCTTTGCCAGCTAATTTCGCGTTTGATAAATTCGTAGCGCGGCACCTGCGACACCGCCGCACGGTTAACCAGTTCCAGATGGGAGAAGATCACCTGAGTGGTAGTGGTGCCGATATCGATACCGACGCTCAGTAGCTGGCGAGTGCTCACGATTGCGCCTCCGCTGCGTTTTTAGCCGTTGCCGCGTTTTCTTTTGGCACCAGCATCATCGCCACGCCAATCGCCGTGACGCCGCCAATCAACTTGCCGACAATCATCGGGAAGATCATGGCGTTCATGTTGGCAGCCGCGAAGCCTAAATGGTCGCCCAGGGCGAAGGCTGCGGAAACGGCGAAGGCGCAGTTGATGACTTTGCCGCGAGTATCCATCTGCTTCATCATGCCGAACATCGGGATATTGTTGGCAAGCGTCGCCACCATGCCTGCTGCCGCGATATTGTTCATATTCAGCACTTTACCGACGCTCATCAGCGGTTTTTCAAACCAGCGGGTCAGCAGCAGTACCATCGGATACGCGCCAAGCAGGACGCAGGAGATCGAGCCGATAACTTCAATCGCGCGCATCACTTCGCCAGGTTTGTCGCCAGGCGCCATAAAGATCGGATCAAGACCGGGGATCAGTTCCCAGCCAAGCAGGAATTTCACCACCGCAGCGGCAAGACCGAGGGTGATTAATGCAACGAGAAATTTGGCGAAGATCTGGAAGCCGTTGATCATTTTTTCCGGGATGAACTTCAGCCCCAGCGCCACCAGCACCGCAACGATAAGTACCGGGATCATGTTCATCAGGATCAGCGCGAAGGTGAACTCCACCGGCTGACCGTTGATCTGTACGCCGGAGTACATTGCCACCAAGCCACCGGCAATACAGCCAATCGGAATAGTCACAATGCCCGCCAGCACGCCGAGCGCCAGGTAACGACGATCTGAGGGTTCGATAATGCCGAGCGCCACCGGAATGGAAAACACAATCGTTGGCCCCATCATCGATCCGAGAATTAACCCAGAGTATAGCCACGCTGCTACGTCACCGCCCGCCAGCTCTTTGGCGAGGAAGAAGCCGCCCATATCACACGCCAGCAGTGTTCCGGCAAATATGGAAGGGTTTGCGCCGAGCACTTCATAAACGGGGATGATTACCGGCCCAAGTACATGCGCCAGTACCGGTGCCAGCGCGGTCATACCGACCATTGCCAGGCCAAGCGCGCCCATTGCCATAAATCCTTCTTCAAACTGACCGCCGGATCCTTCGATACTTTTACCGAACTTACCGAGGAAACGAGCAGAACCACCGAACTGCGACAGGATCCTGTCTACGGCAGCTATCAGCATAAAGAACATCATGATGTACATGATGATTTCGTTAATTCCCATCGCCTTTACTCCCTGTTAGTTGTTATTTATTGGCGGATGCGGCGTGAACGCCTTATCCGCCCTACCTGTGCAATCCCCCAGGCTGGATAAGACGCGGCAAGCGTCGCATCCGGCATTTATTGCGCCGCTGCGTACAGGCCGACAATCTGTTCCAGGCTGGCGGTACGCGGATTACTGCGCAGACAAATATCTTCCAGTGCGGCCTGCGCCCATGCGCCGTAATGCGCAGATGTCGCACCAACATCGCCCAGTCGTTTACCAATCCCAACTTCCGCAATCAGCTCACTAACCGCGTTAATAGCATCACGCTCGTCGGATTTTTTAGTTCGCAGCGCCCTGCCTACCTGGCTAAAACGTTCGCGGCATACCATCCGGTTAAACTCCATCACCGTTGGCAGCAGCATGGCATTCGCCAGACCGTGCGGAATATGCAGCGTCGCCCCCGGCTGATGCGCCATCGCGTGGCACAACCCAAGCCCCGCACTGGAAAACGCCATTCCCGCCATGCATGATGCGAGCAACATACTTTCGCGCGCGGCAAGGTCGTGCCCGTAACCCACCGCTTTCGGCAACGATTTACCAATCATCGCAATGGCGCCAATCGCCAGACTGTCGGTAAACGGTGTGGCGTTCAGTGCGCTATACGCTTCAATGGCATGGGTTAACGCGTCAATGCCGGTCATCGCCGTCACATGCGACGGCACGCCTTCGGTTAGCGCCGCGTCGAGGATCGCCACATCCGGCATCAGCGAGGCATGGGCTAACACCTGCTTGCGCCCGCTCACCGCGTCGATAATCACCGTTACGTTGGTCGTTTCAGAGCCGGTTCCGGCAGTCGTTGGAATGGCTATCAGCGGCAGGCGCGGTTGCAGAACGCTGGTTTCTGACATTTCTGCCAGCGTGCTATCGGGATTCGTCACCAGCAACGCCACGGCTTTCGCCGCATCGAGCACCGATCCACCGCCAAACGCAATCACCCCATCGCAACATGATTCACGCAGTTGCGCTACAGCCGCACACACGTCGGTAATGCACGGTTCGCCCACCGGACACGGCCAGAGCGTCATGGCGATACCTTTTACCGCCAGGCTACGCGTCAGCCCAGCGGTCATCCCCGCCTGATGCAAAAAACTGTCTGCCATCACGAACAGATGTTTCAACCCGCGCGTTTGCGCTTGCTGTCCGCAACTGCTCACCGCACCAGAGCCACAAAGCGTCACCGGCGGGACGCTAAATGTTTTTACCCGTTGCAGATTCAGGGTATCGAACGCCTGAAAGAGCGCCGTTTGCAATTCATGCATAGATCCCCTCCGCCTTCTCTCGCCCGCTACTGGCAATCGCCAGCGGGGTCATAAACAAACTGTGCTGCGGTAAATGCACCTGTAACGCCGGGAATTGTTTGCGAAACAGTTCCGCCACGCCCGGTTGCATACAGGAGCCGCCTGCCAGCCATAAATCAGTAATGCCCTGCCCCGCGATATGCCGCGCGACAATGTCCGCCATTTTTTCGTACACCGGTTTCACCGCAGGCCAAATCTCTTCGCCGTGACCCCGCTTGTACTGCTCCGCCTCTTCCAGCGGAATACGACGATTTCCGGCGAGAGTCAGAGAGATGTGATGCCCGCCGGTGGCTTCATCCGCCGAGTAGGTCACTTTGCCCTGTTTCACGATGGCAATACCGGTGGTGCCGCCACCGATATCCACTACGCCGGCGTTATCCAGTTGCAGCAAATCCGCCACCGCAGTTGGCTCATCCAGCACATGGCTCACTTCCAGTCCGGCAGATTCCAGCACGTTGATGGAAATACGCGCATCCGTACCTGGGGGAAATGACGTCGCCGCATGGCTAAAACGGCGACCGAATTGCCGCTCGAGGGCGTCGAGATGGCGACGAACAATGGTGACTGCACCAAAGAAATCCCAGACGATGCCGTCGCGAACCACATCAGCCCAGTCGAGGCATACCGCCACCGGCTGACCTTCGCGGTCAACGACCATCGACACCACATCGCAGGTGCCCAGATCCACCCCCAGCCACAGCGGAGACTCCGTCGCAGCAGGCGTCTGGTTACACAGCGTTGCCGCCGTTTGCAGACGCGGGGTGAGCCATTGTTCGTCGTGCGCCATCGGTTACTCCTTAAACAATGCGAAACGCATCGACTAATACACAGCGACGCAGGCGTACAAACGTCCGTGCGCTGGTTACCCCTTCACCGGTTGGCGTGGTGATGGTCATGGTGGTCCAGCCTTCCCCACCTAGCCCCAGTCCGGCAATGCACGGTCCGTTCTTGACGAAAATGCTGGTATCAATGGCGTTCGCCATCTGGTTCATGTTGTCGATATTGCGCGAGTGCATTGCCGCCGTGTGGTGGCAACCGCCTTCCAGTTTCACCGCCAGCGCAATGGCATCCGCCACGTTGGCGACACGCACCACCGGCAGCACCGGCATCATCAGTTCGGTCACAGCAAACGGATGTTCTGCGGTGGTTTCCACAAACAGCAATCGTGTTTCTTGCGGGACGTTCAGGCCGATTGCCGCCGCGATTTTCGCCGCATCGCGACCTACCCAGTCACGGCTGACGGTGCCTTTTCCACGCTCGTCGATATTTTTCAGCAACACCGGTTGTAGCTGCTGCGCCTGCTCTGCGGTCAGTTTCACCGCGTTCTGGCCTTGCATCAGACGCATCAGTTCATCGGCTACGCTATCGACGACAATCAGTACCTTTTCATCGGCACAAATAATGTTGTTATCGAAAGAAGCGCCTTTGACGATGGACTGAGCGGCACGGGCGAGGTCGGCGGTTTCATCCACCACCACCGGCGGGTTGCCTGCACCTGCGGCTATCAGACGTTTATTGGTGTGTTTGCGCGCCGCTTCTACTACCGCTTCGCCGCCGGTCACCACCAAAAGGCCGATGCCCGGAAACTTGAACAAGCGTTGCGCGGTTTCGATATCCGGATTTGCCACGGTCACCAGTAAGTTTTCTGGCCCGCCTGCGGCGACAATCGCCTGGTTGAGCAGCGTAATCGCCCGCTGAGAGACTTTTTTCGCCGCCGGATGCGGGGCAAAAATGACGCTGTTGCCCGCAGCAATCAGGCTGATGGCGTTATTAATCACGGTTGCCGCCGGATTAGTGGAAGGCGTCACCGAAGCCACCACGCCCCAGGGCGCGTTTTCAATTAACGTCAGGCCGTTGTCGCCCGTCAGCACCTGCGGAGAGAGGCACTCTACGCCCGGCGTACCGCGCGCCTGAGCAACGTTTTTGGCAAATTTATCTTCAACGCGACCCATGCCTGTTTCACTGACGGCAAGTTCCGCTAACTCTCTGGCGTGTTTTTCGCCTGCTTCACGAATGGCAGCAATGGCTAACTGGCGCATCGCCACGCTTTTTAAGCCTTGCTGGGCAACTTTAGCTGCCGCAACGGCGTCATCCAGGGAAGCAAAAACGCCCATTTCATGAATGGCGGCGGACGGCGAGTCACTGCTTTGCATTTTCAGCAGTACCGCTTTCACCACCTGTTCAATATCCTGTTGATTCATGATGTTCTGCCTTATTTGTGGAAAATTACCTGACCGCCAGACACCACTTCATCGACGATGCCAATCACGCACAGATCGACCGGTGACGTTTCGCTTTTATGCGCCTGGCGGGCGGAACTGCCGCTCACCAGCAACACCCACTCCCCGGTTCCCGCGCCAATATTGTCGATGGCGACGGCACACTGCCCGTCAGGATTTCCCTGTGAATCAATCATTTCCACCATCAGCAATTTGTCATGCGCCAGCCCGTGATGGCGTACGGTACAAACAATTTGTCCAGTGACGACTGCCAGTTTCATACCCGCCTCCGTGGCGTATTTCAGGTAAAAGCTCCCCCTACCCTCCGTGGAAGGTAAAATGAAAAAGGAGAGAGCGTGACGCCCGAGTCGACGTCACACAGGGTGATTACAGGTTGCTGCTGTCGCCTTTCAGGCCGATCGGGAAGACTTCTTCCAGGTCACCATGAGGACGCGGGATAACGTGGACAGATACCAGCTCGCCAATACGCTGTGCCGCTGCGGCACCGGCATCGGTCGCCGCTTTACAGGCTGCAACATCACCGCGAACCATTGCAGTACACAGGCCGCCGCCAATCTGCTTCACGCCGACCAGTTTGACGCGCGCAGCTTTAACCATCGCGTCAGAAGCCTCAATCAGTGCAACCAGGTCCCGGGTTTCGATCATTCCTAATGCTTCCATTGTGTTTTCCTCTTTATAAGGGTCCAGAACGGGACCGTTCATTCAACCAGTGTTTGTAAACTGCTTTCGCGGTTCACTTCTGTCTGGCGCGGTACGGCTGCCACCAGCGCCAGCTCGATAATTTCCTGCACGCTACAACCACGAGAGAGATCGTGCAGCGGCGCGGCAAGTCCTTGTATCAACGGTCCGACGGCACGATATCCGCCGAGTCGTTGTGCGATTTTGTAGCCAATATTTCCTGCCTCCAGCGACGGAAAAACCATTACATTCGCTTTGCCCTGTAGCGGGCTGCCAGGTGCTTTTTGCGCCGCGACATCCGGCACGAAGGCGGCGTCAAACTGCAACTCGCCATCCACCACCAGTTGTGGCGCGCGTTCCCGGACGATTTCGGTCGCCTGCTGAACGTTAGCAACGCAAGGGTGACGGGCGCTGCCGTTACTGGAAAACGACAGCATCGCCACGCGCGGCTCTTCTCCGGTGATGGCACGCCAGGTTTCGGCGCTGGCAAGGGCGATATCCGCCAGTTGCGCTGCCGTCGGCTGTGGCACCACACTACAATCGGCAAAGCCCAACGCGGGGCCGCTGTACTGCGGCAGCATCAGGAAAATGGAGGAAAGCGTTTTACAGCCCGGCTGCAAACCAATAATGCGTAATCCGGCACGCAGCACATTCGCCGTGGAAGAGAGATTACCCGCGATACAGACATCCGCTTTACCGGCGCTGACCATTGCGGCGGCGAACATCAGCGGGTCGGTGAGTTTATCCAGCGCATCCGGCGGCGTTTTATCGCCTGCACGGGCGAGCCAGCGATGGGCAAATTCTTCCCGCATTGCGAGGTTGCTCTGTGGCTCAATCACCTGTAGCCCGTCCATCGCCACGCCGTGACTGAGCGCAAACTGACGAAGTTCAAACGGATTGGCGACCAGAACAGGCGACGCCAGACCTTGTTGATGCAGATATTGCGCGGCTTTCAGCACACGCGGGTCTAACGCATCCGGAAAAACCACTCTTGCGGGCGCTCGCAACGCCAGTTCACGGCAACGTTCAATAATCATTGCGTCTCTCCCAGTCGTTGTTGGATCTGCTTCACCGTTAGCGGCTGCTTCGTCACGCTCAGGATCATCATCACGTAAACCGTGCTGGAAAGGCGGTTCAGCACCTGCAAGATGTCCGGGCGTAATACTTCAAAACTGCGGGTAATAAACACCTGCGCCGCTACCGTCTCGGTTTCACGCACTTTGGTGCGTAGAAGATTCAGCAACGCCGCATCGCGTCCGTGGCTGGCTTCCGGCACCAGATGATCGTGGTCGAGATAACGCAGCGGCTGGTGAGAAAGCCGATGCAGATCTTCGTCAGAAAGCCCGACAATCGCCTGGCAGCCCAGCGGTTCTCCCAGCGCATCGGCGCGCATAATGTTGCCAAGACGCGAACGGATATCCGCCAGCCACGGCTGCCACGGTTCCGCCAGTTCAATTTGCAGCCACACGGCCAGCGCAATGGTGCTGTCGAGAACAGCGCGAAAACCGAGGCGCGGATCGCTTTTAGCGACCATTTTTTCCGCCGACAGGTGGGTCATCGTATCTGGTTTTTTCACCACCGGCTGGTGGCACAGTTCGCAGCACGCCTGCGGATATTCATCGCTACTGGTCAGCCCGTGAACACGCTGCGGCTGCTGTTGTTCATCGTCTACAAACAGGCTGCCCTGCTCGTCAATAAACTTGATGCGCAGATGGCGGCTTTCCAGTAACTCCCGGGCAGAGGGCGTCAGGCGACTGTCCGCAGGGAGATGGATCTCTGCGCCTTCGCTGAGCGTATGGTTCGCTCGTAGCCATGCTTCGGTGATGAAATCTTTCATAGGGATTGCCAGTTCGCCGGCCAGGCGACATACAGGAATTTCACGCTGGATGTCGTACCAAATTCGATGCTGGAGCCTTTCGGGATAAACATCACGTCACCTGCTTTGGCGATCATGGTTTCGCCTTCGTGGCGAACGTGCAGTTCACCTTCCAGTACCATGTCGATTTCGTCGTAGTTCAGCTTCCACGGGAAGAAGGCGTTATCCCACTGCATAAAACCCGCAGCCATGCTGCTGCCGTCATCTCCGGTAACCAGATCGGTCAACCCGACGCATTGAGGTTCCGCGCCGTCAAAACGACCAAACTTCACGCTACCGCCATCAATAACTTTGATGCCGCCTTTGCCGGTCACTGATTTAAAGCTCGGCTGCATTGCGCCCTGCTCCAGCGACTGCTTTTCCTTCATCACTTTTTCCATCAGCTGCGCAACCAGGCTTTCGGTAAACTGGCCTTCTGGTAGCTGGGCGATGATGGTTTCGCGGATACGCTGGCTTTCGGTTTTATCGGCAGGCGCGCTGGCAGGAACGGACGCCGTTACCGGTGTCGATTCATCGCATTCGGTGATGGTAAACCCCAGCAGATCCGCCACTTCGCGCGCTTCCGGGGTGATAATGCTGGCGCGCAGAACCACGGACAGTGCCTGTTCGCCGCGCGCATGTGCTTCACGAATATCATTCGCTGTGATGAGTTTTTTCACCTGCTTCCTCCTGTTCGGTGAGAGATGCCAGATAATCCACCAGTTGCTGCACGCTTTGCGGGTCGTGGCTGTTTAACTCGAAAATCGGCTCTTCAAAGCCAGTCTCGCGCAATAACTGTCGCGTTGCGGCGACGTCAGCATCCGGCATGTCCGTTTTACTGATGACGGCGATTCGCCGTTTAGTGACGCCAATATCCAGCAACCCGGCAGGTAATCGACTTTCCGGGTCATTCGCGCCATGGACATATATCAGCATGTCCACATCCTGTAGCGTGGTAATTAAGGCGTGATACCAGCGGGGATGGCTAAAATATTCACCTGGCGTATCAATATCACCCTTATTATTAAATTCCACAGCCTGCGTTTTTCGCGCGAGGGTATAATCTCCCTGCAACGCATTAAATAACGTTGTCTTTCCTGCCCCGACAGCACCCACAAACGCAATTCGTTTCATGAATGCCTCGCATTAACTTTTGGTCATTTCACAAAGCGTATAATTTAATAAGCGCCCTAAACCGCTGACGGTTTGTGATAACGCTTCTTCTACCGCACCCACCGAGCCATAAATCACCAGTGCGCCGCTAAAACGGTCAAGAAAACCGATATGCACATCGGCGGCTTTCAGTGCTAAATCGCCGGCAATCATCGCCGTTTCGCCGGGAGTTAGCGTCATAATGCCGATTGCGCCAGCATCGGGAACACCGATTTTCTTCGCCAGCTCCTCGCCGGGATGCGCAATTAAATGCGCCAGCGTGACCTGTTTACCGGGAACAAATTCCTGAATGATGCGTTCTTTATCCATGAGTCGCCGCCTGTGAAAAATCTGGCGCTATCGTGACAATTTTTCGTCAGAGTAAATAACAAAATTCGGCAAGGGAGTTTAAAAGGTGAGGTAGATCACTAAGAATTGAGAGATATTTTATCTAATGCATAAATTTTCATGTACAGCACATGAATATAATTAAATTGATATTGATTTATTTTTATAGGGCGCACTTTATTATTCGAAAAACAAGTAATAATCCCTTCTGATATATTGCGATAAACTGCTTACCCTGAATATTCAGGGTAAGCGTAAGAGTTAAGAAAGAATTACAGCGGCTGAGTTTGCGCTTCAACCACGGCCAGCGCCACCATGTTGACGATACGACGTACCGATGCGATTGGCGTTAATACATGAACCGGTTTCGCCACGCCCATCAGCACCGGGCCGACGGTAACACCTTCTGAGCTAGAAACGCGTAGTAAGTTGTAACTAATGCGGGCGGCTTCCATATTCGGCATCACCAGAATATTAGCGGAACCTTTCAGGGTGCTGTCCGGCATCCGGTCGTTGCGAATCGCTTCCACCAACGCCGCATCACCGTGCATTTCGCCATCAATCATCAGTTCTGGCGCACGCTCCCTGACCAGTTCCAGAGCTTTACGCATTTTGCTGGACGACGGGCAGTTTGAAGAACCGAAGTTGGAGTGCGACAGTAAGGCAACGCGAGGCTCAATACCGAAACGACGGACAGTTTCTGCCGCCATCAGCGTGATCTCCGCCAGTTCTTCTGCGTCTGGATCATCGTTGACGTAGGTGTCAGCAATAAAGGTGTTACCACTCGGCAGCAGCAGCGCGTTCATTGCGCCAGCGGTGTGAACGCCATCGCGATAACCAAACACATTTTTCACCACGCCGAAGTGTTCGTGATAATCCCCCACCGTACCGCAGATCATCGCATCGGCTTCACCACGCTGAACCATAATCGCACCGATCACTGTCGGGTTACCGATCAGCGCACGCTGCGCCTGTTCCTGGGTGACCCCACGACGTTTCATGATCTGGAAGTATTCGCTCCAGTACTCTTTAAAGCGCGGATCGGATTCGTTATTAACGATCTCAAAATCAACGCCCGCTTTGATCTGCAAGCCCAGCTTCTGAATGCGCATTTCGATTACGTTCGGACGACCAATAAGAATCGGTTTCGCCAGTCCCAGCGTTACCAGTTCCTGAGTCGCGTGCAAAACGCGCGCCTCTTCCCCTTCCGGCAGCACCACGCGCTTCGGTGCTTTGCGAGCCAGGGAGAAGATCGGCTTCATAAACAGGTTGGTTTTGTAAACGAACTCGGTCAGTTTGTCGATGTAGACGTCAAAATCGGCAATCGGACGCGTCGCCACACCAGACTCCATTGCCGCTTTTGCCACCGCTGGCGCAATCTTGACGATCAGACGCGGATCGAACGGTTTAGGAATGATGTATTCCGGGCCAAAGCTCAGATCCTGATCGCCATAGGCAGAAGCAACCACTTCGCTCTGTTCCGCATGAGCCAGTTCAGCAATCGCACGTACCGCCGCCAGTTTCATCTCTTCATTAATAGCGGTTGCGCCAACGTCCAGTGCTCCACGGAAAATGAACGGGAAGCAAAGGACGTTGTTAACCTGGTTCGGGTAGTCGGAACGACCTGTACAGATGATGGCATCCGGGCGCACTTCTTTCGCCAGCGGCGGCAGAATTTCCGGTTCCGGATTCGCCAGCGCCAGGATCATCGGCGCGCGAGCCATTTTCTTCACCATCTCCTGTGTCAGCACTTTCGGACCGGAACAGCCAAGGAAAATATCCGCGCCTTCAATTACATCGTCGAGGGTACGTTTACCGTCATCCACCACCGCGTAAGCGGCTTTGGTTTCCGCCATGTTCGGCTCTCGCCCCTGATAGATAACGCCTTTCGAGTCACAAACCACGATGTTATGTTTTTGCAGCCCCAGCGCCACCAGCAGGTTCATACAGGCGATTGCGGCCGCCCCCGCGCCGGAAACCACCATCCGCACGTCGGAGATGTTTTTCTCTACCACGCGCAGGCCGTTGAGGATAGCGGCGGTGCTGATGATTGCCGTTCCGTGCTGGTCGTCGTGGAATACCGGAATGTTCATTCGCTGGCGCAGTTTTTGCTCAATATAGAAGCATTCTGGCGCTTTAATGTCTTCGAGGTTGATGCCGCCAAAGGTCGGTTCCAGCGCAGCGACCACTTCGATAAATTTGTCCGGGTCCAACTCATCGACTTCAATGTCAAACACATCAATCCCGGCGAATTTCTTAAACAGAACGCCCTTGCCTTCCATCACCGGTTTGCCTGCCAGCGCGCCAATGTTGCCTAACCCCAGCACCGCCGTACCGTTGGAGATCACCGCCACCAGGTTACCGCGCGCAGTATATTTGTAGGCTTTTAACGGATCTTTCTCGATTTCAAGACAAGGCGCGGCGACGCCAGGTGAGTAGGCCAGCGCCAGATCGCGCTGCGTTGCCAGAGGTTTAGTAGGAGAAACCTGGATTTTTCCTGGAACTGGAAATTCATGGAAATCAAGTGCACTTTGTTTTAACTGGTCATCCATTTGGTTGTTCCTTTCACGTAACGTTCACAAAAATGAGCGGGCAACTGCCTCAGCCCACAACATGGCGCACATTATTACCTTGCCGGAGCTTTCAGACTTTGAGCAAGTCCAAACTCTCCTCATCAAAATAATATTTTGGCAATAATCCTATAACACTGATGTTACCTGCTTAATCCAGCAATACCATGCCTGTCTGCTATGCTTTTTTGATGCGATTAGCGAAATTTCTCAGAAGTGTGAATTAACGCACTCACCTAACACTTTACTTTTCAAGGAGTATTTCCTATGAACGAGTTAGACGGCATCAAACAGTTCACCACTGTCGTGGCAGACAGCGGCGATATTGAGTCCATTCGCCATTATCATCCTCAGGACGCCACCACCAATCCTTCGTTATTACTCAAGGTTGCCGGATTATCACAATATGAGCATTTAATAGACGATGCTATCGCCTGGGGTAAAAAAAATGGTCAAACGCAGGAACAACAAGTGGTAGCTGCCTGCGATAAGCTGGCGGTCAATTTCGGTACAGAAATTCTCAAAATCGTACCCGGTCGTGTATCGACAGAAGTTGACGCACGCCTCTCTTTTGATAAAGAAAAGAGTATTGAGAAAGCGCGTCATCTGGTGGATTTGTACCAGCAGCAGGGCGTTGAGAAATCACGCATTCTGATCAAACTGGCTTCAACCTGGGAAGGAATTCGCGCGGCAGAAGAGCTGGAAAAAGAAGGTATTAATTGCAATTTGACGCTGCTGTTTTCCTTTGCACAGGCGCGCGCCTGTGCAGAAGCAGGCGTTTTTCTGATTTCGCCGTTTGTCGGGCGTATTTATGACTGGTATCAGGCACGCAAGCCGATGGACCCGTATGTAGTGGAAGAAGATCCGGGCGTTAAGTCGGTGCGTAATATCTACGACTATTTCAAGCAGCACCGCTATGAAACTATTGTGATGGGCGCAAGTTTCCGCCGTACCGAGCAAATCCTCGCTTTAACCGGTTGCGATCGTCTGACTATCGCGCCGAACTTGCTGAAAGAGTTGCAGGAAAAAGTCTCGCCAGTCGTCCGCAAATTGATCCCGCCTTCTCAGACGTTCCCACGCCCTGCTCCAATGAGCGAAGCGGAGTTCCGTTGGGAGCACAATCAGGATGCGATGGCAGTAGAAAAACTGTCTGAAGGCATCCGCCTGTTCGCCGTCGATCAACGCAAACTGGAAGATCTTCTTGCCGCCAAACTATAAACCAGCCACGGAGTGTTATATGTCCCGAAAAGATCTTGCCAATGCGATTCGCGCACTCAGTATGGATGCGGTGCAAAAAGCCAATTCCGGTCATCCCGGCGCGCCAATGGGCATGGCCGATATTGCCGAAGTGCTATGGAACGACTTTCTTAAACATAACCCCACCGACCCGACCTGGTATGATCGCGACCGCTTTATTCTCTCCAACGGTCACGCGTCGATGCTGCTCTACAGTTTGCTGCATCTGACCGGTTACGACCTGCCGCTGGAAGAGCTGAAGAACTTCCGTCAGTTGCATTCGAAAACCCCAGGCCACCCGGAGATTGGTTATACGCCCGGTGTTGAAACCACCACCGGTCCACTTGGACAAGGTTTGGCGAACGCCGTCGGACTGGCGATAGCAGAGCGTACACTGGCGGCGCAGTTTAACCAGCCGGATCATGAAATTGTCGATCACTTCACTTATGTGTTTATGGGCGACGGTTGCCTGATGGAAGGTATTTCCCACGAAGTCTGTTCGCTGGCGGGCACGCTGGGACTGGGCAAGCTGATTGGTTTTTACGATCACAACGGTATTTCCATCGACGGTGAAACCGAAGGCTGGTTTACCGACGATACGGCAAAACGTTTTGAAGCCTATCACTGGCATGTTGTCCATGAAATCGACGGTCACGATCCGCAGGCGGTGAAGGAAGCGATCCTTGAAGCGCAAAGCGTGAAAGATAAGCCGTCGCTGATTATCTGCCGTACGGTGATTGGCTTTGGTTCGCCGAATAAAGCAGGTAAGGAAGAGGCGCACGGCGCACCTCTGGGGGAAGAAGAAGTGGCGCTGGCACGGCAAAAACTGGGCTGGCACCATCCGCCATTTGAGATCCCTAAAGAGATTTATCACGCCTGGGATGCCCGCGAAAAAGGCGAAAAAGCGCAGCAGAGCTGGAATGAGAAGTTTGCCGCGTATAAAAAGGCTCATCCGCAACTGGCAGAAGAGTTTACCCGCCGGATGAGTGGTGGTTTGCCGAAAGAGTGGGAAAAAACGACTCAGAAATATATCAATGAGTTGCAGGCAAATCCGGCGAAAATCGCTACCCGTAAGGCGTCGCAAAATACGCTTAACGCTTACGGCCCTATGCTGCCGGAACTGCTCGGCGGTTCGGCGGATCTGGCGCCCAGTAACCTCACCATCTGGAAAGGTTCTGTGTCGCTGAAGGAAGATCTGGCGGGGAATTATATTCACTACGGGGTACGTGAATTTGGTATGACCGCCATCGCCAACGGCATCGCGCACCACGGTGGATTTGTACCGTATACCGCGACGTTCCTGATGTTTGTTGAATACGCCCGCAACGCCGCGCGGATGGCGGCGCTGATGAAAGCGCGGCAAATTATGGTTTATACCCATGACTCGATTGGTCTGGGCGAAGATGGCCCGACGCACCAGGCGGTTGAGCAACTGGCCAGTTTGCGCTTAACACCGAATTTCAGCACCTGGCGACCGTGCGATCAGGTGGAAGCAGCGGTGGGCTGGAAGCTGGCGGTTGAGCGCCACAACGGGCCGACGGCGCTGATCCTCTCAAGGCAGAATCTGGCGCAGGTGGAACGTACGCCGGATCAGGTAAAAGAGATTGCTCGTGGTGGTTATGTGCTGAAAGACAGCGGCGGCAAGCCGGATATTATTTTGATTGCTACCGGTTCAGAGATGGAAATCACCCTGCAAGCGGCGGAGAAATTAGCGGGAGAAGGTCGCAATGTTCGCGTGGTTTCCCTGCCCTCGACCGATATTTTCGACGCCCAGGATGAGGAATATCGGGAATCGGTGTTGCCTTCTAACGTTGCGGCTCGCGTGGCGGTGGAAGCAGGCATCGCCGATTACTGGTACAAATACGTCGGCCTGAAAGGTGCGATTGTCGGGATGACGGGTTATGGCGAATCTGCTCCGGCGGATAAATTGTTCCCGTTCTTTGGCTTTACCGCCGAGAATATTATGGCAAAAGCGCATAAGGTACTGGGAGTGAAAGGTGCCTGATGCCGGTTTGCCTGATGCGACGCTAACGCGTCTTATTAGGCCTACAAACCGCGCCGGACCGTAGGGCGGATAAGGCGTTTACGCCGCATCCGCCAGATGGCATTCAACGCGTGATCCAAAGCGTAGGCCAGGCGTCTGGCCCATGCCAGTTATCGCAGGTGGGTTCTGCGGCGTAACGCACCAGACGAAAACGCTGGCCGTCAAAACGCCAACGCGTCTGAATACCACAATCACTTAATCCACGGCCTTTCGCTAACGTCACCAGTTCACGCGATTTTTCATCAAATGTCGCGTTCATCAGCTCCAGTTCATTCGTTTCCTGACCGTTGTTGAACGGCAAACGTAACCGTACCGGACGCGAGGCCAGCGGCTTTTTACGCGACACTATCCACGCCAGATCAATGGTGTTATAGGCGCCCGCCTCACAGCTAATCATCATCAATGCTTTATCATCGGTCAGCGCAGTGACATTCACCTCGCGACGCAACGGATCAAGCGAGCAGCGCAGGCCATTCATCCGCCAGTTACCGTAATCCAGCAAATCGTTACGTTCTTCGAGTGAGAGTGGCGTCGGCGTTGGGTTTACCACAGCGACCTCTTTCAGCGCAGGAGCAGGCGGTACGCTGAGTGGCGGCTCGTCTCCTTTCTTGATCCACGCAGTTTCACTACCCACGCGCTTTTGCTGGGCATCAATAAACAACAACGCCGCTTTTAATCCATTAAGAGAAATGGTCTGATCGCCGTCGCGTAAGGTAATTGCCTTCCCTTCCTGAATTATCTGCAAAAACGCGGTGATGGTCGCCGTATCATCGGTCACTAATAACCACGGTGAAATCCGCCACTTGTCCCCGCTTAACGCCAGCGGCTCGCCATCTAACAGCAGTCGTGGCGCTATCGCCTCTTCCGACGCATCCGGCGACTTCAACCCGCCGCGCTCAATACGCAAAACGGCATCGGTATGCGCCCCGGCACTGCGACTGAGAGTCATCACCAGTCCATTATGATTGCCTGTGTTGCGCGCTACGCAGAAATTTTGGTTGTTACAGGTGACCTGCCAGTCAGAAAACGTCCGTTGCGCTGGTGCTGCCCACGCTAAAGACGTCGGCAACAAAGCGAAAAAAAAGAGAAGGAAAATGCGATAGCGCATGGACGGTACGACCCCAGAAGTTCAAACAAACAGCACAAGTCGTATCTTCGTTGCGCAGGTAGCGCGGCTCAATCGGATTTATCGGATTGAGCCAATAATAAACAACGAAATATTATTGTTATTTTTCAGTCCATTAAATGTGACGATTGCAAATAGTTAAGCAATAACACCGTCTTACCGTCACGTATCTCGCCGGTTTTGATCATCTCCAGCGCCTGGCTGAACGGCAGCTCGAGCACTTCAATATCTTCATCTTCGACGCCGCCCCCCGCGTTAGCACGCTGACTGTCACTGTATTCGGCGATAAAAAAGTGGATTAGCTCGGTCACACCACCAGGCGACATGTACAGTTCAAATAATTTGCGTACTTCGCCAACCTCATAGCCCGTCTCTTCAATCGCTTCTTTGCGAATGCACACTTCGGGTTCGTCGTTGTCCAGCAACCCGGCACAAGTTTCAATCAACTGCCCGCTTTCATTGCCATTAACCCAGGTAGCGACGCGGAACTGACGAATCAGAACTACAGTCTTTTTCTTCGCGTTGTACAGGAGGATCGTCGCGCCATTGCCGCGATCGTAAACTTCACGTTTATGGCGGATAACTTCGCCATCTTTGCGGGTGAGATCGTAGGTAATGTTGTGCAGGGTGAAATAGTTATCGGAGAGAATTTTGTCTTTGATGAGGGTGATTTGTTGCGTCATACCGACTCCACAGCGCGAAATGAACAAGTATCTTACGCTGTGAAGTCGGGTTTGTCTGCGGATGGAATTAGTGAGATTTGACTGATTTTATCCCCAGCCAGTCAATAATTCCCTGCGCCGCATGGCGCCCTTCCGCCATTGCAGTCACCACGAGATCCGCACCGCGCACGGCATCGCCACCAGCGAAGATTTTCGGGTTCGTCGTCTGGTAACGGTACTGACTTTCAACATCAGCCACGATGCGCCCCCATTTATCCACCGTTACACCATGTGACTGAAGCCACGGCATATCATGCGGATTAAAACCAAACGCCATAATCACCGCGTCGGCTGGCATGACAAATTCACTGCCTTCCACCGGCACCGGACGTCGACGCCCTTGTGCATCCGGCTCGCCAAGACGCGTACGCAGGAAACGAATCCCGCAGACGTGACCTTGCTCATTCAGCTCAAGCGCCACTGGCTGGACGTTAAATTCGAAGTTAGCCCCCTCTTCGCGGGCGTTCTTCACCTCTTTTTTCGAACCGGGCATGTTAGCTTCGTCACGACGATAGGCACAGGTGACGTTACTTGCGCCGTGGCGCAGTGCGGTGCGCACACAGTCCATCGCGGTGTCGCCGCCGCCCAGTACCACGACATTTAGCCCGGCGGTATTGATAAACGGCTCTTCCGGTAGCTCTTCAAGCCCCATCACCTGTTTGGTGTTGGCAATAAGGAACGGCAGCGCGTCATAAACGCCCGGCGCATCTTCATTGGGTAAGCCCGCTTTCATGGAACGGTAAGTGCCGACGCCAACGAAGACTGCGTCGTACTGTTCGAGCAGCGAATCCAAAGAGACATCTTTACCCACTTCACAATTGAGTTTGAAGTGAATCCCCATTTTGCTGAAGATTTCCCGACGGCGCGCCATCAGCGATTTATCCAGTTTGAAAGAAGGAATGCCAAAGGTGAGCAAGCCTCCGATTTCTGGATGGCGATCGTATACCGTCACCTCCACGCCGTTGCGTGTCAGGACGTCCGCACAGGCCAGCCCTGCCGGACCCGCACCGATAATCGCCACTCGCTTGTCCACTTTGGTGACATGGCTTAAGTCAGGACGCCAGCCTTTCGCCAGCGCCTGATCTGAAATGTAGCGTTCAATATTGCCGATAGTCACCGCACCGTGTTCGTCGCGAATAGTGCAGGCACCTTCACACAAACGGTCTTGCGGACAGACGCGTCCGGTAATTTCCGGCAGGGTGTTGGTCTGGTGAGAAAGCTCGACGGCGGCGTCGATATTTCCGCCTTTCACCAGTTCTATCCACTGCGGAATATGGTTATGCAGCGGACAGGTCCATTCACAAATGCTGTGCTCGCCGCACTTCAGGCAGCGCGAGGCTTCCCGTTGCGCCTGGTCGGCGCGAAACGGCAGATAAATTTCATCAAAGCCGGTTTTGCGCGCTTCAATTGCCAGTTTATCCGGCTCGCCGCGCGCGGGCGTTGCCTGCATTTGCTCGACTTTACTCATTACCGGCATTTCTTGTACCGCT
The DNA here is from genome assembly GCF_003046645.1 of Escherichia sp. MOD1-EC6475. Taxonomy (NCBI): domain Bacteria; kingdom Pseudomonadati; phylum Pseudomonadota; class Gammaproteobacteria; order Enterobacterales; family Enterobacteriaceae; genus Escherichia; species Escherichia sp. MOD1-EC6475. Next base: position 73,252 of record NZ_PZKQ01000015.1, read on the forward strand.
GTACTGGTATGCCACGGTTGATGCTCCTGACGTGCTGTGCGCAAGCGGCGGGATTTCGCTATACCGGAGAGTGCGGCGTCGGTGACCAGTTGCAGCGCATCCGCCGGGCAATTTTCGACACAGGCGGGGCCGTTTTCTCTCCCTGCGCACAGGTCGCATTTATGTGCCGTGGCTTTCACTTTACCCGCTGTGACGGGTGTCAGGACAATCTGCATGGTGCCAAACGGACAGGCCACCACACAGGATTTACAGCCAATACACTTTTGCTGATTGACCTGAATGCTGTCATCAACATGGCTGATAGCGCCATTGGGGCAGCTACGGGCACAGGGCGCATCTTCGCAATGGTGACAGGTCACTGCACTACGTTGCTGCTGATGTTTGATAACCGTAATTCGGGGATGAAAATGGTGTTGGCTCAGGACATGTTGCTCATCATTGTGAGCCATGACACAGGCAATTTCACAAGCATGACAACCCAGACATTGCTGACTGTTGGCCATAATAAAACGATTCATAACGACCTTCTTTTTTGGTTGTAAAAACCTTATTCTTTATATGAGTGTTGTTATTACCCGACTTGCAGGGGAATCGGCAATGTCCATGTGCCCAGAACAAGTAACTATTTCGCTATAAACTGTGGCAGATCAAATAATCCCATCACTGACTAAATTGCGTTTCAACAATCTGGAACATTAATGATTTTATGTGGAGAAGACGCGTGTGATTGTTAAACGACCCGTCTCGGCCAGTCTGGCCAGGGCCTTTTTTTACATTGTGCTGCTGTCGATTCTTTCCACGGGTATCGCTCTGCTAACTCTGGCGAGCAGTTTGCGCGACGCTGAGGCGATCAATATTGCCGGATCGCTACGTATGCAGAGTTACCGCCTGGGCTACGACTTGCAAAGTGGCAGTCCACAACTCAATGCGCATCGTCAGCTGTTCCAGCAGGCACTGCATTCACCGGTATTAACCAATCTCAACGTCTGGTATGTGCCAGAGGCAGTAAAAACCCGCTATGCGCATCTGAATGCCAACTGGCTGGAGATGAATAATCGGCTCAGCAAGGGTGATTTGCCGTGGTATCAGGCCAATATCGATAATTATGTCAATCAGATAGACCTGTTCGTGCTGGCTTTACAGCACTACGCTGAGCGCAAAATGTTGCTGGTGGTGGCGATTTCGCTGGCTGGCGGCATCGGTATTTTCACACTGGTCTTTTTTACTCTGCGCCGCATACGCCATCAGGTCGTTGCCCCACTGAATCAGCTGGTTACCGCCAGTCAGCGTATTGAACACGGGCAGTTCGGCTCACCGCCGCTGGATACCAGCCTGCCCAATGAGCTGGGACTGCTGGCCAAAACCTTTAACCAGATGTCGAGCGAACTGCATAAATTGTACCGCTCGCTGGAAGCGTCAGTAGAAGAAAAAACCCGCGATCTCCACGAGGCCAAGCGCCGTCTGGAGGTGTTGTATCAGTGTTCGCAGGCGCTGAACACCAGCCAGATTGATGTGCATTGTTTCCGCCATATTTTGCAGATCGTTCGCGACAATGAAGCGGCTGAATATCTGGAATTGAATGTCGGTGAAAACTGGCGGATTAGTGAAGGAAAGCCAAAACCTGAGCTGCCGATGCAGATTTTACCGGTGACGATGCAAGAGACAGTTTACGGCGAGCTGCACTGGCAAAACAGCAACGTGTCGGCCTCCGAACCGCTGCTTAACAGCGTTTCGTCGATGCTGGGGCGCGGTTTGTACTTTAATCAGGCACAGAAACATTTTCAGCAGTTGCTGTTGATGGAAGAACGCGCGACCATCGCCCGCGAATTGCACGACTCACTGGCTCAGGTGCTTTCTTATTTGCGTATCCAGTTAACATTACTGAAACGTTCGATACCGGAAGATAACGCCACCGCACAAAGTATCATGGCCGATTTTTCCCAGGCATTAAATGATGCGTATCGGCAGTTACGCGAGCTGTTGACCACTTTCCGCCTGACGCTGCAGCAGGCGGATCTTCCCTCCGCGCTGCGGGAAATGCTGGATACGTTACAAAATCAAACCAGCGCCAAACTGACCCTCGACTGCCGCTTGCCAACCCTGGCGCTGGATGCGCAAATGCAGGTGCATTTGTTGCAAATTATTCGCGAAGCGGTGCTGAATGCGATGAAGCACGCCAATGCCAGCGAAATCGCCGTTAGCTGCGTCACTGCGCCGGACGGCAATCACACGGTCTATATTCGTGATAACGGGATTGGCATCGGTGAACCGAAAGAACCTGAAGGCCATTATGGCTTGAATATTATGCGCGAGCGCGCGGAACGACTGGGCGGAACGCTGACTTTTTCACAACCTTCCGGTGGCGGCACGTTAGTGAGTATTAGCTTTCGCTCTGCGGCGGGTGAGGAAAGTCAACTGATGTAATATCTCTTGTTGACCAAAGAATACGGGCACTTAAGGTTCAGTATAAAAGGGAATGATAATTTACATTATCTCCTTTTTTTCTCCACGATTGGCTCGTACCTTGCCGCTACAGTGAAGCAAGTCAAGCCTACAACGATACGCAGAAACACGAGGTCCTCTTTTAATGGCGAATTTCTTTATTGATCGCCCCATTTTTGCCTGGGTACTGGCAATCCTGTTATGTCTGACAGGGACCCTGGCTATTTTTTCATTGCCCGTTGAACAATACCCGGATCTCGCGCCGCCGAACGTGCGAGTGACCGCTAACTATCCAGGTGCATCGGCCCAGACGCTGGAAAACACCGTGACTCAGGTTATTGAGCAGAATATGACTGGCCTCGATAACCTGATGTATATGTCGTCACAAAGCAGCGGCACCGGCCAGGCATCTGTCACCTTAAGTTTTAAAGCCGGAACCGACCCAGACGAGGCGGTGCAGCAGGTACAAAACCAGCTGCAATCGGCCATGCGTAAACTCCCACAGGCAGTACAAAACCAGGGCGTGACAGTACGTAAAACTGGCGATACTAACATCCTGACCATAGCCTTCGTCTCTACCGATGGTTCGATGGATAAGCAGGATATTGCCGACTACGTTGCCAGTAATATTCAGGACCCGTTAAGTCGCGTTAACGGCGTTGGTGATATCGACGCCTACGGTTCACAGTATTCGATGCGTATCTGGCTTGATCCGGCAAAAATGAACAGCTTCCAGATGACGGCTAAAGATGTAACCGACGCCATTGAATCACAGAACGCGCAGATTGCGGTCGGACAGCTTGGCGGTACACCTTCTGTCGATAAACAAGCATTGAACGCTACCATTAACGCCCAGTCGCTGTTGCAAACGCCTGAACAGTTCCGCGATATCACCTTGCGGGTAAATCAGGATGGTTCGGAAGTGAAACTGGGCGATGTTGCCACCGTCGAAATGGGGGCGGAGAAATACGATTATCTTAGCCGCTTTAATGGTAAGCCTGCCTCCGGTCTGGGGGTAAAACTGGCTTCCGGCGCGAACGAAATGGCCACAGCGAAGCTGGTACTGAACCGGCTCGACGAACTGGCGCAATACTTCCCTCCCGGGCTGGAATATAAGGTGGCGTATGAAACCACCTCGTTTGTTAAAGCCTCCATTGAAGACGTGGTGAAAACCCTGTTAGAAGCTATCGCGCTGGTTTTCCTCGTCATGTATCTGTTCCTGCAAAACTTCCGCGCTACGCTGATTCCAACTATTGCCGTGCCGGTGGTGTTAATGGGCACTTTCTCCGTGCTTTACGCCTTCGGTTACAGCGTCAACACCTTAACCATGTTTGCGATGGTGCTGGCGATCGGTCTGCTGGTGGATGACGCCATCGTGGTGGTGGAAAACGTCGAACGTATTATGAGTGAGGAAGGACTCACTCCTCGCGAAGCTACACGTAAATCGATGGGGCAGATCCAGGGGGCACTGGTCGGGATTGCGATGGTGCTGTCGGCGGTATTTGTGCCAATGGCCTTCTTTGGCGGCACCACCGGAGCTATCTATCGCCAGTTCTCTATTACCATTGTTGCGGCGATGGTGCTGTCGGTGCTGGTGGCGATGATCCTCACTCCGGCGCTGTGTGCCACGCTACTTAAACCACTGAAAAAAGGTGAGCATCACGGGCAGAAAGGCTTTTTTGCCTGGTTTAACCAGATGTTCAACCGTAACGCCGAACGCTACGAGAAAGGGGTGGCGAAAATTCTCCACCGCAGCCTGCGCTGGATTGTGATTTATGTCCTGCTGCTTGGCGGTATGGTGTTTCTGTTCCTGCGTTTGCCGACGTCCTTCCTGCCACTGGAAGACCGTGGCATGTTCACCACCTCGGTGCAGCTACCCAGCGGTTCGACCCAGCAACAGACGCTGAAAGTGGTGGAACAGATTGAGAAGTATTACTTCACTCATGAGAAAGACAACATCACGTCGGTATTTGCCACGGTCGGTTCAGGCCCTGGCGGCAACGGGCAAAACGTGGCGCGTATGTTTATCCGCCTGAAAGACTGGAGTGAGCGCGACAGTAAAACCGGCACTTCGTTTGCCATTATCGAACGTGCAACGAAAGAATTTAATAAGATTAAAGAAGCCCGCGTTATCGCCAGCAGCCCGCCGGCAATCAGCGGTCTTGGCAGTTCTGCGGGTTTTGATATGGAGTTGCAGGATCACGCCGGAGCGGGTCACGATGCGCTGATGGCTGCACGTAACCAGTTGCTGGCGCTGGCGGCGGAAAATCAGGAATTAACCCGCGTGCGCCATAACGGTCTTGATGACAGTCCGCAGTTACAGATTGATATCGACCAGCGTAAAGCTCAGGCGCTGGGCGTTGCTATTGACGATATTAACGACACGCTGCAAACCGCGTGGGGTTCGAGCTATGTAAATGACTTTATGGATCGCGGTCGCGTGAAGAAAGTCTATGTGCAGGCCGCCGCGCCGTATCGGATGCTGCCGGATGATATCAACCTGTGGTATGTGCGTAACAAAGACGGTGGGATGGTGCCCTTCTCTGCCTTCGCGACCTCCCGCTGGGAGACAGGTTCGCCCCGTCTGGAACGTTATAACGGCTATTCCGCAGTGGAAATTGTCGGGGAGGCCGCACCGGGCGTCAGTACCGGCACGGCGATGGATATTATGGAATCGTTAGTGAAGCAGTTGCCAAACGGCTTTGGCCTGGAGTGGACGGCGATGTCGTATCAGGAACGGCTTTCTGGCGCGCAGGCTCCGGCGCTGTACGCCATTTCATTACTGGTGGTATTCCTGTGTCTGGCGGCGCTGTATGAAAGCTGGTCGGTGCCGTTCTCCGTAATGCTGGTCGTGCCGCTGGGGGTCATCGGCGCGCTGCTGGCAACCTGGATGCGCGGGCTGGAAAACGACGTTTACTTCCAGGTGGGTCTATTAACGGTCATTGGTTTATCGGCGAAAAACGCCATCCTCATTGTCGAGTTCGCTAACGAGATGAACCAAAAAGGTCATGACCTGTTTGAAGCGACGCTTTATGCCTGCCGCCAGCGTTTACGCCCGATACTGATGACCTCGCTGGCGTTTATCTTCGGCGTACTGCCGATGGCAATCAGCAGTGGTGCCGGTTCCGGTGGTCAACATGCGGTGGGTACTGGCGTAATGGGGGGAATGATCTCCGCTACCATTCTGGCGATTTACTTCGTGCCTCTGTTCTTTGTGCTGGTACGCCGTCGTTTCCCTCTGAAGCCACGCCCGGAATAAGTAATAAAAAAGGCGACATGCCAACGTGTCGCCTTTTTCAACTTTCTGATAAAGAACCTGTTCATCAGGTTCTTTCATTTTACCTTCTGTCCTGGCAATTACTTGCGAAGCATAACTTCGATAAAGTCTTTCCAGTTCCCCAGTTCACGTTCAATCATAACAACCTCTCTTATAATTATGGGTATTCTACGGAAACAATATACCGTGGTGAAGCTAATTTATTCGATTGCAGTGATTACTACCTCCGGGGCAAAACCTATGTAAATACTATGGCCCTGAGACAGGGATTTTTATGTGATGCAAAGCAACATTTCAACAGATTCATACGGATTCTAATACTTGCTTAATTCTGTTTGAAATACATACAGATACCTAGGGGAATATTCTTAATAATTGCATTCAAAATGCTCACAATTATTTAATAATTGTTAAGTGAAACACCTTAATAATGTTATATTCCCTGATATTCATTTGCCGGGAAAATGTATTGACCGTTAAATGAGTATTTATTCTTATAAATCGAAAAAGGATTCATTATGGTTACACTTTACGGCATTAAAAATTGTGACACCATTAAAAAGGCTCGCCGTTGGCTGGAAACCAATAACATCGACTATCGTTTTCATGATTATCGCGTTGATGGGCTGGACAGCGAATTATTGAACGGTTTTATCAACGAATTAGGTTGGGAAGCGTTACTCAACACCCGTGGTACTACCTGGCGTAAACTGGACGATACCACGCGCAATAAAATCACCGATGCGGCTTCGGCGGCGGCATTAATGACTGAAATGCCTGCAATTATCAAACGCCCATTGCTCTGCGCGCCAGGGAAGCCTATGCTGCTGGGTTTCAGTGAATCCAGTTATCAGCAATTTTTCCTATGAGGTGTAGTCTATGTCGTGTCCGGTTATTGAGCTGACACAGCAGCTTATTCGCCGCCCATCCTTAAGTCCTGATGACGCAGGATGTCAGGCAATCATTACCGAACGTTTACAGGCGATCGGTTTTACCATCGAACGCATGGACTTTGCGGATACGCAGAATTTTTGGGCGTGGCGTGGACAGGGAGAAACGTTAGCCTTTGCCGGACATACCGACGTTGTACCGCCTGGCGATGCCGACCGTTGGATCAATCCACCATTTGAACCGACCATTCGCGACGGTATGTTATTCGGGCGCGGCGCGGCAGATATGAAAGGGTCGCTGGCGGCGATGGTGGTAGCAGCAGAACGCTTTGTCGCGCAACATCCCAACCATAAAGGTCGACTGGCGTTTCTGATCACCTCAGACGAAGAAGCCAGCGCCCACAACGGCACGGTCAAAGTGGTCGAAACCTTAATGGCGCGCCGTGAACGGCTGGATTACTGCCTGGTTGGCGAACCGTCGAGTATCGAAGTGGTCGGTGATGTAGTGAAAAATGGCCGTCGCGGATCGTTGACCTGTAACCTTACTATTCATGGCGTGCAGGGTCATGTGGCTTACCCACACCTTGCAGATAACCCTGTGCATCGCGCAGCCCCTTTCCTCAATGAGTTAGTGGCTATCGAGTGGGATCAGGGCAATGAATTTTTCCCGGCAACCAGTATGCAAATAGCCAATATTCAGGCAGGTACTGGCAGTAATAATGTCATTCCGGGTGAGCTGTTTGTACAGTTTAACTTCCGCTTTAGCACCGAACTTACTGATGAGATGATCAAAGCACAGGTGCTTGCCCTGCTGGAAAAACATCAACTGCGTTATACGGTCGATTGGTGGCTTTCCGGGCAGCCATTTTTGACTGCACGCGGTAAACTGGTGGATGCGGTCGTCAACGCGGTTGAGCACTATAATGAAATTAAACCGCAGCTACTGACCACTGGCGGAACGTCCGATGGGCGCTTTATTGCCCGCATGGGGGCGCAGGTGGTGGAACTTGGGCCGGTCAATGCCACTATTCATAAAATTAATGAATGTGTGAACGCTGCCGACCTGCAGCTACTTGCCCGTATGTATCAACGAATCATGGAACAGCTCGTCGCCTGATGAGTGGTTCTGCAAGAGGAAATAAGCATGGACTGGCTGGCTAAATATTGGTGGATTCTGGTGATTGTCTTTTTGGTAGGCGTCCTGCTGAATGTGATCAAAGATCTCAAGCGCGTCGACCATAAGAAATTTCTCGCCAACAAGCCGGAGCTTCCCCCACATCGTGATTTCAACGATAAATGGGACGATGACGACGACTGGCCGAAGAAGGATCAACCGAAGAAGTAAGCTGGAGGAGCCGGATAATGTCTGGCGCTCAACCGTAGGCCTGATAAGACGCGTCAGCGTCGCATCAGGCATCATAGCCGGATGCGGCGTGAACG
>NZ_PZKQ01000016.1:0-33269 GCF_003046645.1 Escherichia sp. MOD1-EC6475
CGTGAAAGCCAGATACAAGCGGCTGCTGAAAAACGATAACCAACTGGCGATGTTATTCACCCTGGCCAACCTGTTTCGGGTGGACCAAATGATACGTCAGTGGGAGAGATCTCACTAAAAACTGGGGATAACGCCTTAAATGGCGAAGAAACGGTCTAAATAGGCTGATTCGATGTGTTTGCGGGAAAAAAATCGGCCCAGATCCGCGAAATTTTAATCAGCGAGTCAGCTTGGGAAGAAATGACCTGCTTATTCGCACCTTCCCTAGTAGGTTAAGGAAAAATGGTCTGCCAAATACAGGTACATCTGAAACTCCAAAATGTAAGTGAGTAATTATTTCATGAAAAAAGATTATGCTTATGCTGTAGAATTGCCCTATTGGCAGGCTCCAAATGACGACCTTTTACTAATGTCAAAGAGTGACTCTTTAACTGCATTTTTCAAAATCTGGAGTTCTGCATCTAAGTATTCTAAATTTACTGGCATATTTGATTTTTCTTCTGTATGGGCGGTTCGGTATGAAAGAAATAAGGAACTCAGATATTATAAAAACCGAGAGGAGGATAATTTTGTTTCATGCTATTGGGTTGTTCCAGAGTCATCATGGTTGGAACAATTGAAAAAAGAAAGATGCTCTTTTTTCCCTGATTGGGAAAAATATGATGTAGGTAAATATACACACTATATAATTCAGAGTGACTCATTCTATATAGAGGTGATTGCTAAAGATATTAATATTTCAAGAAAAAAAATGGAGTAAAATTATTTATTAAAGCCGGGAGGAAAATTAAATCTTCCCGGCTTTTTATTATTTAACTCTCGTTCAGCACACTAAACATCCCGTTCCGCATCCCCTTAACTGCCTGTTTAAACTGATAAAGTTCCCTGCGCAGTTCCTGTACTTCGTTGTTATCTGCAAGCAGGATCAGGCAGCCTTCCGAGATCTTCACGGTAACGCCCGTGCCAATTTCAAATCCCGCTTCTCTCAGCCATTTGGCGCTGATTTTGATCACCGGTGTGTCGCTGCGGTTGGGCAGATAACCCACCGTACAGCGGCGCTGTGTTTTGGAAATGGCGACTTCTGGCGTAATATCGTGTTCAGCCATGATTAACTACCTTAATTAGTTGCTTGTGGTGAGCGGTGATTAAGGGGGGCTGCCCCAGGGAAAGATCACATAACGCTGCTTTTTTGCACTAAATAATTCGCACTATATATTCAATAATTGAGTAATTCCTTATTACTCAAAACTGTTTTTCACAGCTTATATATAATCAAATGCTCCTTACATAAATAAGGAGAACAAAATGGAACTTAAAAAATTGATGGAACATATTTCTATTCCTCCCGATTACAGACAAGCCTGGAAAGTGGAACATAAATTGTCAGATATCCTGGCGCTGACAATCTGTGCCGTCATTTTCGGGGCTGAAGGATAGGAAGATATAGAGGATTTTGGGGAAACATATCTCGATTTTTTGAAGCAATATGGTCATTTTAAAAATGGCATCCCTGTTCACGATTCCATTGCCAGCGTTGTATCCTGTATCAGTCCTGCAAAATTTTAACTGGATGCGTGACTGCCATTCCTCAAATGATAAAGACGTCATTGCAATTGATGGCAAAACGCTCAGGCACTCTTATGATAAGAGTCGCCGCAAGGGAGCGATTCAGGTCATTAGTGCGTTCTCAACTACGCACAGTCTGAGCCTTGGGCAGATTAAGACAGATGAGAAATCCAATGAGATTACAGCGACCTCGCGTCAGTCCTTGCGGAGGGCGTCTACCCCTTCCCTAAAAACAACGCCCACTCACAGCAACCTGAACCCATCCGCGTCCTGCCATGCCGGGAATTTTTCGCGATATTCGCGTAATGCCACCATCGAAAGTTCTGCATCTATGCGTGTGGCCTGATGTGGTTCGGCGGTAGCGAGAGTTTCGCCTTGCGGATTAATCACTCGACTATCACCGCGATAGTGGCAGCCATTGCCATCACTACCCACGCGATTACATCCCACCACATATGCCTGGTTTTCAATAGCGCGAGCCGTCAGCAAAGCCTGCCAGTGCAGAGAGCGCGGGGCAGGCCAGTTGGCGACGTAGATGGCGAGGTCATAATCATTGAGATTGCGCGACCACACCGGAAAACGCAGGTCGTAGCACACCTGCGGCAAAATACGCCAGCCGCGCCATTCCACAATCACTCGCTCATTGCCCGCTTTATAATGCAGATGCTCATCCGCCATGCGGAACAGATGACGCTTGTCATAAAAATGTACCGTGCCGCCCGGCTCAACCAGCAAAAAGCGATTAACCGAACCTGAGTCCGTTTGCAATGCAACACTGCCCGCAATCAACGCATTGCACTGTTGCGCTTTGGCGCTCATCCAGTCCACCACGTTCTCTTGCGATAGCGATGAAACCGCCGCTTCCATGGCAAAGCCGCTGGTGAACATCTCTGGTAGAACGATCACATCGCGCCCGGTAATACCTTCCAGTTGACGATCAAAATGACGCAGGTTGGCAGGACCATCCATCCACACCAACGGTTGCTGCAAAAGCGTAATCTTCAAACCAGGCACGGTGTACAACTCCTTTATTCGAGGGGTTTTATAACTTTAACACTTTATCAGGCTATTACCTTACTGCGGAATAAATTGATAACAAATGCAGATATTGGAAATATCTGATTTGCAAAATATCGTGTTATCGCCAGGCTTTAGGGTGTTAATAACATGGGCAGGATAAGCTCGGGAGGAATGATGTTTAAGGCAATAACGACAGTCGCCGCTTTGGTCATCGCCACCAGTGCAATGGCGCAGGATGATTTAACGATTAGCAGTCTGGCAAAGGGCGAAGCCACCAAAGCTGCGTTTAATCAGATGGTGCAAGGGCATAAGCTGCCAGTCTGGGTGATGAAAGGCGGTACTTATACCCCCGCACAAACCGTAACGTTGGGAGATGAGACTTATCAGGTGATGAGTGCGTGCAAACCGCATGATTGCGGCTCGCAACGTATTGCGGTGATGTGGTCCGAGAAATCTAATCAGATGACGGGTCTGTTCTCGACCATTGATGAGAAAACTTCGCAAGAGAAGCTCACCTGGCTGAATGTGAACGATGCGCTCTCGATTGATGGTAAAACGGTGCTGTTCGCGGCGTTGACTGGCAGCCTGGAAAACCATCCAGATGGATTTAATTTCAAATAATTAGCAGATAAAGAAACGGAGCCTTTCGGCTCCGTTATTCAATTACGCGGCTTCAACTTTCCGCACTTTCTCCGGCAACTTTACCGGCTTCGTCGCCAGCTCTTCCGGTTCAAAGTCATCAACGTTAATACTACGCAGACGGCTCTCTTCCGCTTTCACCAGAATGGCGGCTTCATCTTTATCAATCAGCCCCTTCGCCAGCGCGTTGTGTGCCAGTTCATCCAGACGGGTAAATGGCAGATTTTTACCCAGTTCTTTACAGATCCGCTGATGAATCGGATCGGCGGCAATCACATCCACCAGCGCCTCTTCCAGCAAGCCAACCGGATTATGCTCACTCGGCGTCAGGTACTGACCGCGACCAATGCGTGAACGGGTGGCGTTTGGCACTTGTAAAATCTTCGCCACCTTATGATCCAGCTTGTCAGACGGCGCCAGATAGTGACGACCGGTTGGGAAGATCACCACATTCAGCAGCCCGGCAACCACGCGGTTCGGGAAGTTTTGTAGCAAATCATCCATCGCCTGTTCAGCCTGATACAGCGCATCCTGTACGCCCCAGTGCACCAGCGGCAGGTCAGCTTCATTGCGGCCTTCGTCGTCATAACGTTTCAAAACGGCGGAGGCGAGGTAAAGCTGACTTAAAATATCCCCCAGACGTGCCGAGATACGCTCACGGCGTTTCAGGCTACCACCCAGCACCGCCATCGACACATCGGAAAGTAAGGCGAGGTTGGCGCTCAGGCGGTTCAGGTGCTGGTAATAACGTTTAGTCGCATCGCCGGTTGGTGTGCTACTGGTTAAACCGCGCGTCAAACCGAGCCAGAAGCTACGAACTTTGTTACTACCGACGTGACCGATATGTTTGAACAACAGTTTATCGAACGCGTTGACGTCATTGTTCTTCGCCGCTTCCATCTCTTCGAGCACGTACGGATGGCAACGAATCGCCCCCTGACCGAAGATCATCATACTACGGGTCAGAATATTCGCCCCTTCAACGGTGATGGCAATCGGTGCGCCCTGGTAAGCTCGCGCCAGGAAGTTGCTCTGACCGAGCATAATGCCTTTACCACCAGTGATATCCATCGCATCGATAATCGACTGCTGCCCACGGTGGGTACAGTGATACTTAACGATAGCCGACAGCACGGCCGGTTTTTCACCGAGCATAATGCCGTAGGTAATCAGCGACGCCGCAGCATCCATTACGTACGCATTACCGGCAATACGCGCCAGCGGCTCTTCAATCCCTTCCATCTTACCTATAGAGATTTTGAACTGACGACGAATGTGAGCATACGCCCCCGTTGCCAGCGCCACCGACTTCACGCCGCCGGTTGAGTTGGAAGGTAGGGTGATGCCACGACCCACCGAGAGACACTCCACCAGCATCCGCCAGCCTTGTCCGGCCATTTTGGGGCCGCCGATAATGTAATCGATCGGTACGAAGACATCTTTTCCGCGCGTCGGTCCGTTCTGGAACGGCACGTTCAGCGGGAAGTGGCGACGACCAATTTCCACGCCCGGCGTGGTGGTCGGGATCAGCGCACAGGTAATGCCTAAATCTTCTGCACCACCCAGCAGTTTGTCCGGGTCGGAGAGTTTAAACGCCAGCCCAAGCACGGTCGCAATGGGTGCCAGCGTAATATAGCGTTTGTTCCAGGTCAGACGCATTCCCAGCACCTGCTGGCCCTGCCACTCACCCATGCAAACAATCCCGGTGTCCGGAATAGCGCCCGCATCGGAACCCGCTTCCGGGCTGGTCAGCGCAAAGCAAGGGATCTCCTGACCACGCGCCAGACGCGGCAGATAGTGATTTTTCTGCTCGTCAGTGCCGTAATGTTGCAGCAGTTCACCCGGACCTAATGAGTTTGGCACGCCGACGGTAATCGCCAGAATCCCGCTCACCCCAGAGAGTTTTTGCAGCACGCGAGACTGGGCATAAGCCGAGAACTCCAGCCCACCGTACTCTTTTTTGATAATCATCGCGAAGAAACGATGCTCTTTCAGATACGCCCACAGCTCCGGCGGTAGATCCGCCAGTTCATGGGTAATCTGGAAATCATTCGCCATTCGGCAGGCTTCTTCTACCGGGCCATCGAGAAACGCTTGCTCTTCAGCGGACAGGCGCGGCTGCGGATAGTTATGCAGCTTTTTCCAGTCCGGTTTACCCTGAAATAGATCGCCTTCCCACCAGGTCGTTCCGGCGTCAATCGCTTCTTTCTCAGTGCGCGACATCGGCGGCATCACCTTACGGAAACCGCGAAATACCGGCGCGGAAATCATCGACTTACGCATTGGCGCAAAGTTAAACGGTACGAGGATAATGGCCAGAGGCACCAGTACCCACGCCGACCACAGACCAGCGACGCCGAGGGCGGCTGTCCAGGCGAGCAAAATCAAACTGCTGATAAATAAGCTCACGCGGTGATAAAACAACGCGCCGAGCAGGACAACCGTAGCGAGAATACTCAAAATCATCATAACGAAAAGCCCCTTACTTGTAGGAGGTCTGACCACTTGTGATGATATGGTTGTAGTGGATGTAAAAACATTTAGCAATGCGTTTACAATATAATTACAACAAAGCTCACATTGTTGCTGTTTTTATCCGCACTTCGGGTCAAAAAGTCCTGGTCATTCCGCCGCGCTGGTCTTCTCGCTTCTGGCGGTATCCGGTACACTGCATTTTGTCTATTTCATTTATGCTGAAGGATATCCTCATGTACCAGGATCTTATTCGTAACGAACTGAACGAAGCGGCGGAAACGCTGGCTAACTTTTTAAAAGATGACGCCAATATTCACGCCATTCAGCGCGCGGCGGTCCTGTTAGCAGACAGTTTTAAAGCCGGTGGCAAGGTGCTTTCCTGCGGCAACGGCGGCTCCCATTGCGACGCCATGCACTTTGCTGAAGAGTTGACGGGGCGCTACCGTGAAAACCGTCCGGGTTATCCGGCGATTGCCATTTCTGATGTCAGCCACATCACCTGTGTGGGTAATGATTTTGGGTTTAACGACATTTTCTCCCGTTACGTTGAAGCAGTAGGTCGCGAAGGTGATGTGCTGCTGGGGATCTCCACCTCCGGTAACTCAGCTAACGTAATCAAGGCGATTGCGGCGGCGCGTGAGAAGGGCATGAAAGTGATCACCCTGACCGGTAAAGACGGCGGCAAAATGGCTGGCACGGCAGATATCGAAATTCGCGTTCCTCACTTTGGCTATGCCGATCGCATTCAGGAGATCCACATTAAAGTTATCCATATCCTGATCCAGTTAATTGAAAAAGAGATGGTCAAGTAAGTCTGGCGTAGGCCGGATAAGGCGTTTACGCCGCATCCGGCGCAGGTGCAAGATGCCTGATGTGACGCCGACACATCAGGCCTGGAAATCCTTAAATCAATCTTCGCCGGGGGCATTTCCCCCGCTGTTGTGGAGGTTACCCATGTGCGAACTGCTCGGGATGAGCGCCAACGTCCCAACCGATATCTGCTTTAGTTTCACCGGGCTTGTACAGCGCGGTGGTGGAACCGGGCCACATAAAGATGGCTGGGGTATCACCTTTTACGAAGGTAAAGGTTGTCGCACATTTAAAGATCCACAACCCAGCTTTAATTCCCCCATCGCCAAACTTGTCCAGGACTACCCGATAAAATCCTGCTCGGTAATCGCTCATATTCGCCAGGCCAATCGGGGCGAGGTGGCGCTGGAAAATACTCACCCGTTTACCCGCGAGCTATGGGGACGCAACTGGACTTATGCGCATAACGGGCAACTGACGGGCTATAAATCACTGGAAACCGGCAACTTCCGTCCGGTAGGCGAAACCGACAGCGAAAAAGCCTTCTGCTGGTTGTTGTATAAACTGACGCAGCGTTACCCGCGCACGCCGGGCAACATGGCGGCGGTGTTTAAATATATCGCCTCACTGGCGGATGAGTTGCGGCAGAAGGGCGTTTTCAACATGCTGCTTTCAGACGGGCGCTATGTAATGGCGTATTGCTCGACTAATTTACACTGGATCACCCGCCGCGCGCCGTTTGGCGTGGCGACGTTGCTGGATCAGGATGTGGAAATCGACTTCAGCTCGCAGACCACACCGAATGATGTGGTCACGGTGATTGCGACTCAGCCGCTGACGGGCAATGAAACCTGGCAAAAGATTATGCCAGGCGAATGGCGCTTATTTTGCCTCGGGGAGCGTGTAGTTTGATGCCAGTTGTGGTTGCACAACTTCGTGGCTTAACGGCTTGCTGACCACGTAACGGCCATTGACTACAGAAACGGTCGGTGGCTTACGAGTCTGTTCAAAGTAGTCGTAGCCTGGCTTGAGTTGCTCCCAGAAGTCCTTAAAGTTGGAATACTTATGGCGCTTCATATTGGCGTCGGTCATGCGGAACGGGTAAATGCTCACTTGTACACTCGGCTGACCAAACACCAGCGCGCCAGTAACGAACTGGAAGATCTCATCAATACCCTGATTGGTCATCGCGTAGCAGCCGATGGAAACACAATCGCCGTGAATCATCAGGTATTTCCCTTCGTAACCATGCGCTCGGTCATAGGCGTTAGGGAAACCAATATTAATCGCTTTGTAGTAACGGCTGTCTGGTTTTAATTGATTACGCTGAACGCTATAAAACCCTTCCGGACTTTTGAAATCGCCCTGACGCTGTTTTGGTCCTAACCCGCCGGAATATTTACAGATTTTATAACTGTCGAGCAGTTGATATTGCTCGCCCATTTTGACGTAGAGATCGAGCGTGCGCTCTTCCTTGAAGATTTGGATGTAGACAGGAGATCCCATCAACTGCTGCTTATACTCTTTGCTCACTGGCGTGGTGGAACTACCGCTGCCCAGCAAACTGGCAAACGAAACGCACGGGATCAACAACATCGCAAGAATTAATGCGATTTTACGCATACTGCTTATTCCTTGATAAAACGGTTACACACGCCAGGGCGGCAAAATAGATCCCAAATCGGAATAGTCTGGATTTGGAAGGCTCACATTATCACCAAAAGAGTTTTACGCAAGCCTGTCGGCGCAGGGTTTACAAATTTCATCGGAAGCGGGCTTTACCCAAATAGCGCCGCGTGAGTTCCAGTTCTCTCAAATCGTAAAAGTTTATCGGTAAGTTTGTAAATCAGGATCCAGTCCGGTTCGACATGAGCATCGCGATAACCTTTCCATGAACCTTGCAGCGGGTGGTCTTTATAAACAGCTGGAAGCGGTAAAGTATTATTGATAAGAAGCGTCATAAGATATTTCAATTTATTCATATCCTTATGACGCTTTTGTGCAAGTTTTACATCCTTTGAAAATTGTCCCGAGTATTCAATATCCCTTTGAATCATATTTAAATTCCTAATTTATCAAATAAATCATCGGCGTCTTTGGCCTTATGAACATCAACGCCAGCTTCGCTGTTTTTGATTGATTGAATGGTTGATTGATTAGGCTCGCGTAAATCAAACGGCAATGCCTTTTCACGCGCGACTTTTGTGAGGGTTATGCGAACCAGGTCAGAGATGGTCAGCCCCATCCCGGCTAGTACGTCCGCCGCCTGATTCTTCAAATCCTCATCGATTCGGGCGCGAACAAACGCGTTAGCAGCCATTGGGGTATCTCCTGTGCTGTATATTTATTCAGCTTGAATTGTAGCTCAAATGAGCAACAGCGACAATCCATGAGTAATTTAATAAACGGATGTTTTTACATAATTAACTGAAATATATTTATTAATTTTATAATAATGGTTTATTAAGTTTGTTCAGGTACGGGCCGGGATACACTGCAACATCAATGCATGACCAGCCATTATTGAGAATGTCTTTGCCGTCGATTCCCTCTTTTGTGTTGTCGGGATTATTGTTGCTTTGCTTGCCGTTTTCTTCATTTGCCAGCGCCACCACATCACATATCTCTTTCAGCTACGCCGCCCGCCAGCGGATGCAAAACCGTGCGCGTTTATTAAAACAGTACCAAACCCATCTGAAAAAACAGGCCAGCTATATTGTGGAAGGCAATGCCGAAAGCAGAAGGGCACTGCGGCAACACAACCGCGAACAGATAAAACAGCATCCGGAGTGGTTTCCTGCGCCGCTCAAGGCGAGTGACAGACGCTGGCAGGCACTGGCAGAGAACAACCATTTCTTAAGCAGCGATCATCTGCACAACATCACCGAAGTGGCGATCCACCGCCTGGAGCAGCAGCTTGGCAAGCCTTACGTCTGGGGCGGCACGCGGCCCGATAAAGGCTTCGACTGCAGCGGGTTAGTTTTTTATGCCTACAACAAGATCCTCGAGGCGAAACTTCCGCGCACGGCCAATGAGATGTATCACTACCATCGGGCAACGATTGTGGCGAACAACGACCTGCGCCGGGGGGATTTGCTGTTTTTCCATATTCATAGCCGCGAAATTGCCGATCATATGGGCGTGTATCTGGGCGATGGGCAGTTTATCGAGTCGCCACGTACCGGCGAAACCATTCGGATAAGTCGGTTAGGCGAACCTTTCTGGCAGGATCATTTTTTGGGTGCGCGGCGGATTTTGACGGAAGAGACGATTTTGTAAATGGGTAATATGAACGACAGGTAAAAGGTCGGATGCCACGTGGCATCCGATCTATTTACATCTGGGCTGAAAACTCACGTTCTAAAACATCAACAATGAGCTGGTTTTTTGAAATGGAATGTTGTCTGGCGACGATGGTCAGCCGTGAATCGATGTGATGAGGAACACGAAGCGTCAGGCGTTTTTGCCCTTCTTCTTCACGAAAAGGAGCAATACCGTCCTCTTCACAATCCGCAATCCACTCATCCAGCGCGCTTTCACCTTCACGGAACAATGCTTCAATGCTTGTGGCCACAAAGTCGCAATAACCATTTACATTGAGGAATTTGCCGCGAAATGCGTTGATATCGGCTTCAAATGTCACTGCGGCTGGTTGACCTTTAATCGTGATAATGTTTGATGCTTTATTCATAATCTACCCCTACACAGTTAACAAACCACTCCTTAAGACCTGCTACTGCGCCTTTATCCATCACATTTTTGGATGTGGCTCATGTGTGCTGAATTTGGTCGTTCCAATCTGAAATTTTCGTCTGGAACCATTGTTATTTTTTATTGTTCCACCCATGGCTTTAATGAGTGCAACAACATCATCCCATTTAATTCCAGATTTTGGCGGCTCCGTCATAACATCGTCGAATGTTTTTCTATGGCGAGAGCCTAACGCGCTGACCTTAATCATACTATCAATCCATGATGTCATTGTATGGTGTCATCGTAGTCCGATTATAATATGACGTCAAACAATGGCGTCAGATTCTGCAAAGGGTGAAATAATCCCCCCAATCAACTCAACGCCCCCATAATCTTCAATTCCAGCTCATCCGGCACTTCGTTATACGACAGCACATGCAGCCCCGGTGCAAACAACCTTGCGTAGCGCGCCAGCAAAGGACGCAGCTGCGGCGGAACCAGCAGCACCGGATCTTTCCCCGCCGCTTTCATCTGCTCCTTCACCTGCGGCATCGTGCTCTGGAACTGGTTGAGCATATTCGGGTCGACCGGCACGCTGTCGAGCATCACTTTCCCGCCCTGTTGCGCCTGATTCACCACGTTGGTCAGCAGATTTTCCAGCTCATTATTCAACGTATACACCGTCAGCTCCTGCTTGCGAACGAACGGATGGGTAATGCTGCGTCGCAGCGCCAGGCGCACATCGGCTGCCAGCAGAATATGATCTTTGGTCACCGAGCTACTGGCGACCAGCACGGTGGCGATGGTGACGATATCGCGCAGGGAAACGCCTTCGGTCAGCAGCGCGCGGTACACTTTCAGCAACTGGCTGTAATTCAGCGCCGCGCTTAAATCCTCCGCCAGCCGTGGCGCCATCGACGACAGGCGGTTATGTAGCTGCGTAATATCGTCATAGTTAAACAAATCAGGAATATAGCTGCGCACAATCTTGTTCACATGGGTGGCAATCACGCTGGCGCTGTCGATCACCTGATACCCCATATTCAGCGCCTTCGCTTTCTGCGCCGCCTGGATCCAGGTGACTGGCATCCCGTACGCAGGGTCGTTCCCCAGCACGCCGTCAATCTCGCCGTAGGTTTCGCTGGAGGGCAGGGCCATCAGTTTATCCGCTGGAATATCCGCTTCATCAGCCTTTATGCCGTTGATGAAAATAGCGTACTGGCTGGGCTTGAGGCGGAAGTTTTCCCGAATACGGATCTCCGGTAGCAGCACGCCGTTGCCGTCGGAAATCACCTGCCGCACGCCGCGAATACGCTGGGTGAGCGGGTTACCCTGCGCTTTATCGACCAGCGCCACCAGCTTATAACCGAGGCTTAAACTGATGGGTTCGATCAGCGGAATGGTCTCCCAACTGACCTGTTGCTCGCTGGTTTCGGTGATAGTGCGGGTCAGCGTTTCGAGGCTTTTCTCTTCCGCCTCCGCCGCCTGCGGGCGTTTGCTCATTCGCCAGCCGGTAAAGCCAAGCAGGGCGCTGAACAGCAAAAATGGCAGGTGCGGCATCCCCGGCACTACCGCCAGCACGAACATAATCCCGGTGGCGGTGTAGAGCACCGACGGGCTTGCCAGAAGCTGGTGGCGCACGTCGTGGGCGATATCGCCGTTATCGCTGACGCGGGTAACAATAATCGCCGCCGCAGTGGAGAGCAGCAGGGAAGGGATCTGTGCCACCAGCCCGTCACCGATGGTCATCAGCACATACTGCTGGAAGGCGGCATCGGCGCTCAGGTTGTATTTGAAAATCCCGATACAGACGCCGCCAATCAGGTTGATCGCCAGAATCATCATCCCGGCGATGGCGTCTCCGCGCACAAACTTCGATGCCCCGTCCATCGCGCCGTAGAAATCGGCCTCGCTGGCAACATCTTTACGCCGGGTTTGCGCCTGCGCCTGGTTGATCAACCCGGCGTTAAGATCGGCGTCAATCGCCATCTGTTTGCCGGGCATCGCGTCCAGGGTAAAGCGGGCAGAAACCTCGGAAATACGCTCGGCTCCTTTGGTGACGACGATAAAGTTGATTGTGAACAGCGTCAGTAAATCCGAGCGTGAAAGCATTATGGCGGCGCTGCATGGGCAGTCGATCTTCAACGGTGGCGGGCTGTCGCCGTTAAATAAAATAAGCCCGACTCATCCGCCGAAACCGACTACCGTGGCGGTGCCGGAAGAAACCGAGAAAAAAGCACGTGATGTGAACGAGAAAACGGCGTTACTGAAGAAGAAATCCGCCACTGAACTGGGCGAGCTGGCGACCAATATCAACACCATCGCCCGTAATGCGCATATGGAAGCGAATCTGGAGATGGAGATTGTCCCGCAGGGATTACGCGTGCTGATTAAAGATGACCAAAACCGCAATATGTTTGAACGCGGCAGCGCGAAGATTATGCCGTTTTTTAAAACGCTGCTGGTGGAATTAGCTCCAGTTTTTGACTCACTCGATAACAAGATCATTATCACCGGGCATACCGATGCGATGGCCTATAAAAGCAATATCTATAACAACTGGAACCTTTCGGGTGACCGCGCGCTTTCGGCTCGTCGGGTGCTGGAAGATGCCGGAATGCCGGAAGATAAAGTGATGCAGGTAAGCGCGATGGCGGACCAGATGCTGCTGGACGCGAAGAATCCGCAAAGCGCAGGCAACCGGCGCATTGAGATTATGGTGCTAACCAAAAGCGCCTCGGACACGCTGTATCAATATTTTGGTCAGCATGGAGATAAGGTGGTGCAGCCGTTGGTGCAAAAGCTGGATAAGCTGCATGGGTAACAAAAACAGCCTCCTGTAGGCCGGACAAGCGCAGCACATCCGGCGTTAAGGAGGACTGATTGCAAAACCTTTACGCATTTCTCAAACCCTAAAATCACTGTATACTTTACCAGTATTGAGAGGTGAGCGATGCGTAAAATCATTCATGTGGATATGGACTGCTTTTTCGCAGCGGTGGAGATGCGTGATAATCCCGCCCTGCGCGATATCCCTGTTGCTATTGGCGGTAGCCGCGAACGTCGGGGGGTGATCAGCACCGCCAATTATCCCGCGCGTAAATTTGGTGTACGCAGCGCAATGCCGACCGGCATGGCGCTCAAATTATGCCCGCACCTCACCTTGCTTCCGGGGCGCTTTGACGCCTACAAAGAAGCCTCAAATCATATCCGCGAAATCTTCTCGCGTTACACTTTGCGCATTGAGCCGTTGTCGCTGGATGAGGCCTATCTCGATGTCACCGACAGCGTGCATTGCCACGGTTCTGCGACTCTCATCGCCCAGGAAATCCGTCAGACAATCTTTAACGAGTTGCACCTGACGGCTTCTGCGGGCGTGGCGCCGGTTAAATTTCTCGCCAAAATCGCCTCTGACATGAACAAACCCAACGGTCAGTTTGTGATTACACCTGCTGACGTTCCTGCATTTCTGCAAACGTTGCCGCTGGCGAGGATTCCTGGTGTCGGCAAAGTATCAGCGGCAAAACTAGAGGCGATGGGGCTGCGCACCTGCGGTGATGTACAAAAGTGTGATCTGGTGACCTTGCTCAAACGCTTTGGCAAATTTGGCCGCATTTTGTGGGAGCGTAGCCAGGGTATCGACGAGCGCGATGTTAACAGTGAACGGCTGCGTAAATCCGTCGGTGTGGAACGCACGATGGCGGAAGATATCCATCACTGGTCTGAATGTGAAGCGATTATTGAGCGGCTTTATCCTGAACTGGAGCGCCGTCTGGCAAAGGTGAAGCCTGATTTACTGATCGCCCGCCAGGGAGTGAAATTAAAGTTCGATGATTTTCAGCAAACCACTCAGGAGCATGTCTGGCCGCGTTTGAATAAAGCTGATCTAATCGCCACTGCGCGTAAAACCTGGGATGAACGTCGCGGCGGACGCGGTGTACGGCTGGTGGGGCTGCATGTGACGTTGCTTGACCCTCAAATGGAAAGACAACTGGTGCTGGGATTATGAATAACATACAAATAAGAAACTATCAGCCTGGCGATTTTCAGCAACTATGCGCTATTTTCATTAGAGCGGTTACGATGACTGCCAGTCAGCATTATTCACCGCAACAAATTGCCGCCTGGGCGCAGATTGATGAATCTCGCTGGAGGGAGAAACTCGTGCAATCACAAGTGCGGGTTGCGGTCATTAATGCACAACTGGTCGGCTTTATTACCTGCATTGAACACTATATCGATATGCTATTTGTTGACCCGGAATACACCCGCTGTGGTGTCGCTAGTGCCTTGTTAAAACCTTTTATTAAGTCTGAATCCGAACTTACGGTTGATGCCAGCATAACCGCAAAACCCTTTTTTGAACGTTATGGTTTTCAGGTAGTTAAGCAGCAGCGCGTTGAATGCCGGGGAGAGTGGTTTACTAATTTTCATATGCGTTATAAACAGCAACATTAAATCCGGCTTGCAATGAAAATAACGCCAGCCTAGTATGTGCGCGTTTTGTTATTCCACAAACTGCAAGGAGGTAAATTATGACAAATCCTTTATCAATGACTCTTTGCAGACCTTTCCAGGATTAATTCTTTTTTTCTTGCCCTGGATTCGTCTGCCATTTCCTGATTTTTTATGTTTATAAATGGAATGGTACATGGGCAAATATATTCGTCCCTTATCCGATGCGGTATTTACCATCGCATCTGATGACCTGTGGATCGAAAGTTCAGCGATCCAACAATTACATACCACGGCAAATTTACCCAACATGCAACGCGTAGTAGGGATGCCTGATTTACACCCCGGACGCGGCTACCCGATTGGAGCAGCGTTCTTCTCCGTAGGTCGTTTTTACCCGGCACTGGTCGGCAATGATATCGGCTGCGGCATGGCGCTATGGCAAACAGATATCCTTACCCGCAAATACAACGCCGATAAGTTCGAAAAGCGATTATCTGCGCTGGATGACGTTGCTGAAGAAAGCTGGCTGGAGGAAAACCTGCCGTCAGCATTTGCACAGCACCCGTGGCGCGGCGCGCTTGGCTCCATCGGTGGCGGCAATCATTTTGCTGAACTGCAACAGATTGATCAAATCATCGACGCTGAACTGTTTGCACTGGCAGGCCTGGATGCGCAGCATCTGCAACTGCTGGTTCATAGCGGCTCGCGTGGTTTCGGGCAGTCTGTTTTACAAAAACATATTGCCTCATTTTCGCACCATGGTTTGCCGGAAGGCAGTGACGACGCGCTACGTTATATCTCGGAGCATGACGATGCGCTGGCGTTTGCTCGCATGAATCGCCAGATGATCGCTCTGCGCATAATGCAGCAGGTGAAAGCCAGCGGAAGTCCGGTTCTGGATGTGGCGCATAACTTTATTACCGCGAGTCAAATTGGCGATCAACAAGGCTGGTTACACCGTAAAGGGGCTACGCCTGATGACCGTGGCCTGGTGATTATTCCCGGTTCTCGCGGTGATTACTCATGGCTTGTACTGCCTGTCAGTAGCGAAGAAACATTGCACTCGCTGGCTCATGGGGCAGGGCGCAAATGGGGGCGCACCGAGTGTAAAGGGCGGCTGGCAGCGAAATACACGATGACGCAACTCTCACGTACTGAACTTGGTAGCCGGGTAATTTGCCGCGATAAACAACTCATCTTTGAAGAAGCGCCACAAGCCTATAAATCGGCTGAAAGCGTGGTGCAATGTCTGGTGCAGGCCGGTTTAATTATTCCTGTCGCGCGGCTGCGTCCGGTGCTAACGCTCAAAAACAGTGGAGGGAAAAAAGGATGATTTTGCTACAACTCTCCTCAGCTCAGGGGCCGGAAGAATGTTGTCTCGCAGTCAAAAAGGCGCTGGACAGGCTAATTAAAGAAGCATCCCAACAGCGTGTTGCGGTAACAGTGCTGGAAACAGAAACGGGGCGCTATTCAGACACGCTGCGTTCGGCACTGGTTTCTCTCGATGGCGATAACGCACTGGCATTAAGTGAAAGCTGGTGCGGTACTATCCAGTGGATTTGCCCCAGCCCATACCGGCCTCATCACGGGCGTAAAAACTGGTTTCTTGGTATTGGACGTTTTACCGCTGATGAGCAGGAACAATCAGATGCGATCCGTTATGAGACGCTGCGTTCGTCGGGGCCGGGCGGTCAACATGTTAATAAGACCGACTCGGCGGTGCGCGCCACGCATCTGGCAACCGGGATTAGCGTGAAAGTACAGTCCGAGCGCAGCCAGCATGATAACAAACGGCTGGCGCGATTGCTGATTGCCTGGAAGCTGGAACAACAGCAACAGGAAAATAGCGCAACGCTGAAATCGCAGCGGCGAATGTTCCATCACCAGATTGAACGTGGTAACCCGCGACGGACATTTACAGGGATGGCATTTATCGAAGGGTAATTGAGGAACGTCTCCCGCCGTTTTCTTCGTGAAAGCGGCGGACAAAAACGAAAGGAATCGTCATGTTTATTGGTCATCTTCCTGCTGGATATTTAATAACTTGTACTTTAGTGAAACGCTTGCCGCTGATTGCTCGTCATGCGCGCTGGGCGATGATTATTGGCTTAGTCGGGGCCGTTGCACCCGATTTCGATCTCTTCTGGTGCTATCTGGTGGATAATGGGCAACGACATCATCATCTTTACCCGTCTCATTGGCCATTATTATGGTTTGCTCTGCTGGCGGCGACATTAGTCTGGGCAGGAATAGCGAAGAATAAACTGCCGGCGTGGTTGGGCGTGGTGTTTTGCCTGAATAGTATCGTGCATTTATTACTCGATACGCTGGTCGGTGATATCTGGTGGCTGATGCCTTTCGTTAACCAACCATTTGCACTTTTTCATATTACGGCGATACATCATCCGTGGTGGCTCAATTTTTTATTACACTGGTCGTTTTTACTGGAACTGGCATTAGTGGCTGCCGCCATTGCCATGTGGTGCAGACGTAATGCCAAAATGGTAAAAGCATGAAAAAATTATTCTGACTTTAAGCGGCGTAACATGTTTCCTGGGGAAATTCTCCAGTGGTTAAGTATGTTCTTCTGACTTTTCCCCAGGCTCTGAACATATAAAAATTCTGCTTTTCACCCTTAAGTTCTTTCACGGATTCCAGCGCAAAATTTTCTTTAGTGATCAGAAATTCCCCCCATGAAATATGGTCGCAACTATATAAATATGCGACCTTTTCCTGGGTTTCATAATGTTTTGTTATTTCGATATAGATAGCCATTGACTTCAAACAGAAGTCCACGCCCGCAGGCGTGGACTTCATCGTTATTACTTCGCAGGAATTTCTTTCAGCAGTTCAGTCAGAAGCCGCCAGTAGTGACCAACGCTTTCGATATGAACTTGTTCATCCGGAGAGTGTGGACCGGTGATAGTCGGCCCGATAGAAACCATGTCCATTTCCGGATACGGTTTTTTGAACAGACCACATTCCAGACCCGCGTGGATAATCTGGATGTTCGGCGTCTTGTTGAACAGACGCTGATAGGTTTCACGTACCAGATGCATCACCGGAGAGTTAGCATCCGGCTGCCAGCCAGGATATGCGCCTTTCGCTTCGGTTTTCGCGCCAGCCAGTTTACCCAGCGAATCCAGCATACTGACCACGTAGTCTTTACCGCTGTCGATCAGAGAACGGATCAGGCAGTGAATTTCTACGTTGTTGTCGGTCATGGTCACCACACCCACGTTCAGTGAGGTTTCAACCACGCCTTTTGCCACGTCGGAGTTGCGGATCACACCGTTCGGGGTGGCGTTCAGCAGACGAATAAAGGTATCGCGAGATTTAGCGGTCAACGCAGTTTTGTCGTTCGCTACTGAATCCAGCAGTAATGCCAGGTTTTTCTCTTTCTCTGCCAGCTCGTTTTTCAGGATCTCCTGATAGGTATTCACCAGCGATTTCAGTGCGTCGACTTTATCAGCTGCGACAGCAATGGTTGCAAAGGCTTCACGCGGGATGGCGTTACGCAGTGTGCCGCCGTTGAAATCGATAAGGCGCAGATCCAGTTCTTCCGCATGACCCGCCAGGAAACGCACCAGCAGTTTGTTCGCATTACCCAGGCCAACGTGGATTTCACCGCCGGAGTGACCACCTTTCAGACCTTTTAAGGTTAATTTAAAGGTTTCAAAACCTGCCGGAACGGTTTCACGGTCTAAATGCAGGTTGGAGGTGAAGTCGATACCCCCCGCACAACCCATGTAGATTTCACCTTCTTCTTCGGAGTCGGTGTTAATCAGAATATCTGCCTGTAACCAGTTGCTCTGTAAGCCGAACGCACCGTCCATACCGGCTTCTTCGGTCATAGTCAGCAGCACTTCCAGCGGGCCGTGTACTACGTTGTCATCGGCAAGCACCGCCAGCGCAGACGCCATGCCAATGCCGTTATCTGCACCGAGCGTGGTGCCGCGTGCTTTAACCCATTCGCCATCAATATAAGGCTGGATAGGATCTTTGGTGAAGTCGTGCACGGTGTCGTTGTTTTTCTGCGGCACCATATCGAGGTGAGCTTGTAAGACGACCGGTTTACGATTTTCCATACCTGCGGTGGCAGGTTTACGAATCAGGATATTCCCCACTTGATCGCGTTCGACATGGAAACCTTTTTCTTTTGCCCAACCTACAATGTATTCAGCAAGCTGCTCTTCGTGGTAGGACGGGTGAGGAATAGAACAGATTTTGGCAAAAATATCCCACAGCGGCTGTGGAGATAATTGAGACAGTTCAGACACGTTAAGTCTCCTTGTCGATCACCCGCAAAACAGTATTGCAGGTCACAGGGTTAGCAGAAAATGTTGTCAGCACAAGTCAGGCTTGCGAGATATGTTTGAGAATACCACTTTATCCAGCGACAGGTAGTAGCAGTGCGCAAAAAGACGCGGACTTATGTGAAATACTGGTTTTTAGTGCGTCAGATCTCTATAATCTCGCGCAACCTATTTTCCCCTCGAACACTTTTTAAGCCGTAGATAAACAGGCTGGGACACTTCACATGAGCGAAAAATACATCGTCACCTGGGACATGTTGCAGATCCATGCACGTAAACTCGCAAGCCGACTGATGCCTTCTGAACAATGGAAAGGCATTATTGCCGTTAGCCGTGGCGGTCTGGTACCGGGTGCGTTACTGGCGCGTGAACTGGGTATTCGTCATGTCGATACCGTTTGTATTTCCAGCTACGATCACGATAACCAGCGCGAACTGAAAGTGCTGAAACGTGCAGAAGGCGACGGTGAAGGTTTCATCGTCATTGATGATCTGGTGGATACCGGTGGTACTGCGGTTGCGATTCGTGAAATGTATCCTAAAGCGCACTTTGTCACCATCTTCGCTAAACCGGCTGGTCGTCCACTGGTTGATGATTATGTTATTGATATCCCACAAGATACCTGGATTGAGCAACCGTGGGATATGGGTGTGGTATTCGTTCCGCCTATCTCTGGTCGCTAATCTTTTCAACGCCTGGCTTTGCCGGGCGTTGTTCTTTTTAACTGCAGGCGAGTTACAATAGCTTCCAGTAAGTATTCCTGGAGGTTGCATCCATGACACAGGCAAACCTGAGCGAAACCCTGTTCAAACCCCGCTTTAAACACCCTGAAACCTCGACGCTTGTCCGCCGTTTTAATCACGGTGCACAACCGCCTGTGCAGTCGGCTCTTGATGGCAAAACTATTCCCCACTGGTATCGCATGATTAACCGCCTGATGTGGATCTGGCGCGGCGTTGATCCGCGTGAAATCCTCGACGTCCAGGCGCGTATTGTGATGAGCGATGCCGAACGCACCGACAATGATTTGTACGATACGGTGATTGGTTACCGTGGCGGTAACTGGATTTATGAGTGGACCACCCAGGCGATGTTGTGGCAACAGAAAGCGTGTACGGAAGAAAATCCACAAGTCAGCGGTCGTTACTGGCTGCACGCAGCGACGTTGTACAATATTGCTGCCTATCCACACTTGAAGGGTGATGATCTGGCAGAACAGGCGCAGACGTTATCAAACCGCGCTTATGAAGAAGCGGCGCAACGTCTGCCAGGAACGATGCGGCAAATGGAATTCACTGTGCCGGGGGGCGCGCCCATCACCGGGTTTCTCCATATGCCAAAAGGCGATGGTCCATTCCCGACAGTATTAATGTGTGGTGGTCTGGATGCGATGCAAACGGACTATTACTCCCTTTATGAGCGTTATTTTGCGCCGCGCGGCATTGCGATGTTGACTATCGATATGCCTTCGGTTGGTTTTTCTTCAAAATGGAAACTCACCCAGGATTCCAGCCTTCTGCATCAGCATGTGTTAAAGGCTCTGCCTAACGTGCCGTGGGTAGATCACACACGCGTTGCGGCCTTTGGTTTCCGTTTTGGTGCTAACGTCGCTGTACGTCTGGCTTACCTTGAATCGCCGCGTCTGAAAGCTGTGGCCTGTTTAGGTCCAGTGGTTCACACCTTGCTGAGTGATTTTAATTGCCAACAACAGGTGCCGGAAATGTATCTTGACGTTCTGGCGAGTCGTTTAGGGATGCACGATGCTTCCGATGAAGCGTTACGTGTAGAGCTGAATCGCTATTCATTGAAAGTGCAAGGGTTGCTGGGACGTCGCTGCCCAACGCCAATGTTATCAGGCTTCTGGAAGAACGATCCGTTCAGCCCGGAAGAGGATTCTCGATTAATCACTTCGTCATCTGCTGACGGTAAATTGTTAGAAATTCCATTTAATCCTGTGTATCGGAATTTTGACAAAGCACTCCAGGAAATTACCAACTGGCTCGAAAAGCGATTGTGTTAAAAATTTGCTAAATTTTGTCAATTTGGTAAAACAGTTGCTTCACAACAGGAGATCGCAATGACGTTACCGAGTGGACACCCGAAAAGCAGATTGATCAAAAAATTTACCGCACTAGGCCCGTATATTCGTGAAGGTAAGTGCGAAGATAATCGATTCTTTTTCGATTGTCTGGCTGTATGCGTCAATGTGAAGCCGGCACCGGAAGTGCGTGAGTTCTGGGGCTGGTGGATGGAACTGGAAGCGCAGGAATCCCGTTTTACCTACAGTTACCAGTTTGGTCTGTTCGATAAAGCAGGCGACTGGACGCATGTTCAGGTAAAAGATGCGGAAGTGGTTGAGCGGCTGGAGCACACCCTGCGCGAGTTTCATGAAAAGCTGCGTGAACTGCTGGCGACGCTGAATCTGAAGCTGGAACCGGCGGATGATTTTCGTGATGAGCCGGTGAAGTTAACGGCGTGAGTGAAAAGTGCCGGATGCGATATTTGAGCATCTCTTCCGGCCTGAAATAGTGGTTTTCGTAGGCCGGATAAGGCGTTCACGCCGCATCCGGCAATATTATTAAAACTGATATGTCATCCCAACCGCGACAATATCATCATTATTAATATTCAACTTATTATCGCTATCCAGTTGGTTGATTTTATAATCAACAAACGCTGACATGTTTTTGTTGAAATAATACGTGGCACCGACATCAATATAATTGACCAGATCCTCATCACCGATACCTTCAATATCTTTTCCTTTCGATAGCACATAACCTAAAGATGGACGCAGACCAAAGTCGAATTGGTATTGCGCGACCGCTTCAAAATTCTGTGTCTTATTAGCAAAACCGCCAGAAATTGGCGTCATTTTACGCGTTTCAGAATAGATGGTTGCCAGGTAAATATTATTGGCATCGTATTTAAGACCCGTTGCCCACGCTTCGGCGCGTTTGCCCGAACCACGGCTTTGCAGGTTCTGCTCGTTGGTGCGATCAGAGTTGGTATAGGCTCCACTGATAGCGAAATCGCTGCCGCCAAAGTCATACGTCAGTGAAGTACCAAACCCATCGCCGTTCTGCTTTTTAACATCGCGGTTTTCGTTTTTCCCTTGATATTGCAGGGTTAAGTTCAGGCCATCAATAACGCCGAAGAAGTCGGTGTTCCGATACGTCGCCAGCCCGCTGGCGCGTTTGGTCATAAAGTTGTCGGTCTGCGCCGAGGAGTCGCCACCAAATTCCGGGAACATATCGGTCCAGGCTTCGACGTCATACAGCGCGCCCAGGTTACGTCCATAGTCGAAAGAACCTAAATCCTTATATTTCAACCCGGCAAAAGCGAGACGTGTTTTTTGCTGTGCGGTATCACTCTCCGCTTTATTTCCGGCAAACTCCGTTTCCCACCGACCATAACCGGTCAGTTGATCATTAATTTGTGTTTCGCCTTTAAAACCAAAACGGATATAACTCTGGTCGCCATCTTTACTGTCATTATCACTCATATAATGCATGGCTTTAACTTTGCCATAGACATCCAGTTTATTACCGTCTTTGTTATATATTTCTGCGGCCTGTACTGATACAGATGCCACAATACCCATCACCACTAATGCCAGAGTGCTCTTTTTCATTTTCATTCCTGATTTTAATTAACGCGCGAATATTCAGCGGGAGAGACCCGTTCAAAACAGGAAAGTTTTTAACCTGAGATTGTTAAAGATATATTACAGATTAATAATATTCTTAAAATGTGGTAATTTATTAAATCTGTAATAAAAACGTAAACAACTGCCGCTACGCTTGCTGATCCCGCGCAACAAAACGCTATGCTTTGCTCGCAGATGGTTGGCAACCGGCGACAGTCCTGCTAAAACGTTCGTTTGATATCATTTTTCCTAAAATTGAATGGCAGAGAATCATGAGTGACAGCCAGACGCTGGTGGTAAAACTCGGCACCAGTGTGCTAACAGGCGGATCGCGCCGTCTGAACCGTGCCCATATCGTAGAACTTGTTCGCCAGTGCGCGCAGTTACATGCCGCCGGGCATCGGATAGTCATTGTGACGTCGGGCGCGATTGCTGCCGGACGTGAGCACCTGGGTTACCCGGAACTGCCGGCGACTATCGCCTCGAAGCAACTATTGGCGGCGGTAGGGCAGAGTCGACTGATTCAACTGTGGGAACAACTCTTTGCAATTTACGGCATTCACGTCGGGCAGATGCTGCTGACCCGTGCCGATATGGAAGACCGTGAACGCTTCCTGAACGCCCGCGATACGTTGCGTGCGCTGCTCGATAACAACATTGTTCCGGTAATTAATGAGAACGATGCTGTTGCTACGGCGGAGATTAAAGTCGGCGATAACGACAACCTTTCTGCGCTGGCGGCGATTCTGGCGGGTGCCGATAAACTGTTGTTGCTGACCGATCAAAAAGGTTTGTATACCGCTGACCCGCGCAACAATCCGCAGGCAGAACTGATTAAAGATGTTTACGGCATTGATGACGCACTGCGGGCGATTGCCGGTGACAGCGTTTCAGGTCTCGGAACCGGCGGTATGGGCACCAAATTGCAGGCCGCTGACGTGGCTTGCCGTGCGGGGATCGACACTATTATTGCCGCAGGTAACAAGCCGGGCGTCATTGGTGATGCGATGGAAGGTATTTCTGTCGGTACGCTGTTCCATGCCCAGGCAACGCCTTTAGAAAATCGTAAACGCTGGATTTTCGGCGCGCCACCGGCGGGTGAAATTACTGTAGATGAAGGGGCGACCGCCGCCATTCTTGAACGCGGCAGCTCCCTGTTGCCGAAAGGTATTAAAAGCGTGAGCGGCAACTTCTCGCGTGGTGAAGTCATTCGTATTTGCAACCTCGAAGGTCGCGATATTGCTCATGGCGTCAGCCGTTACAACAGCGATGCATTGCGTCGCATTGCCGGACACCACTCGCAAGAAATTGATGCAATACTGGGATATGAATATGGCCCGGTTGCCGTTCACCGTGATGACATGATTACCCGTTAAGGAGCAGGCCGATGCTGGAACAAATGGGCATTGCCGCGAAGCAAGCCTCGTATAAATTAGCGCAACTCTCCAGCCGCGAAAAAAATCGTGTGCTGGAAAAGATCGCCGATGAACTGGAAGCGCAAAGCGAAAGCATCCTCAACGCTAACGCCCAGGATGTTGCTGACGCGCGTGCCAATGGCCTTAGCGAAGCGATGCTTGACCGTCTGGCACTGACGCCCGCGCGACTGAAAGGCATTGCCGATGATGTGCGTCAGGTGTGTAATCTCGCCGATCCGGTGGGGCAGGTGATTGATGGTGGTGTGCTGGATAGCGGTTTGCGTCTGGAGCGTCGTCGCGTGCCGTTGGGGGTGATTGGCGTAATTTATGAAGCGCGCCCGAACGTGACGGTTGATGTCGCTTCCCTGTGCCTGAAAACCGGTAACGCGGTGATCCTGCGCGGTGGTAAAGAAACCTGTCGCACTAACGCTGCAACGGTGGCGGTGATTCAGGACGCCCTGCAATCCTGCGGTTTACCGGCAGGCGCAGTTCAGGCAATTGATAACCCTGACCGTGCGCTGGTGAGTGAAATGCTGCGTATGGATAAATACATCGACATGCTGATCCCGCGCGGCGGGGCTGGTTTGCATAAACTGTGCCGCGAACAGTCGACGATACCGGTGATCACGGGCGGTATTGGCGTCTGCCATATTTACGTTGATGAAAGTGCAGAGATCGCTGAAGCCCTGAAAGTAATCGTCAACGCGAAAACTCAGCGCCCGAGTACGTGTAATACGGTAGAAACGTTGCTGGTGAATAAAAACATCGCTGATAGCTTCCTGCCCGCATTAAGCAAGCAAATGGCGGAAAGCGGCGTGACATTACACGCAGATGCTGCTGCACTGGCGAAGTTGCAGGCAGGCCCCGCGAAGGTGGTGGCTGTTAAAGCCGAAGAGTACGACGATGAGTTTCTGTCATTAGATTTGAACGTCAAAATCGTCAGCGATCTGGACGATGCCATCGCGCATATTCGTGAACACGGCACGCAACACTCCGATGCGATCCTGACGCGTGATATGCGTAACGCCCAGCGTTTTGTTAACGAAGTGGATTCGTCCGCTGTTTACGTTAACGCCTCTACGCGTTTTACCGACGGCGGCCAGTTTGGTCTTGGCGCGGAAGTCGCGGTAAGCACACAAAAACTCCACGCGCGCGGCCCGATGGGGCTGGAAGCGCTGACCACCTACAAGTGGATCGGCATTGGTGATTACACCGTTCGTGCGTAAATAAAACCGGGTGATGCAAAAGTAGCCGTTTGATTCACAAGGCCATTGACGCATCGCCCGGTTAGTTTTAACCTTGTCCACCGTGATTCACGTTCGTGAACATGTCCTTTCAGGGCCGATATAGCTCAGTTGGTAGAGCAGCGCATTCGTAATGCGAAGGTCGTAGGTTCGACTCCTATTATCGGCACCATTAAGAAAATCAATAACTTAGCTTAACTTCTCTAAGAAATTGTATCTTCTGTTATCACTTACAAACGCCTATACGTTGTTATGGGCTTTGGTAGTGTAACACGTATGGGCGAGTAGTTCCCAGGCTCAACCTCGTAACAAGTTCCTTTGAAGCTGGAAGACGTGCCACCGTCTCTAAACCTTCTACCAAAACTCTTAGCAAGATGTT
Source organism: Escherichia sp. MOD1-EC6475 (assembly GCF_003046645.1). Classification (NCBI taxonomy): domain Bacteria; kingdom Pseudomonadati; phylum Pseudomonadota; class Gammaproteobacteria; order Enterobacterales; family Enterobacteriaceae; genus Escherichia; species Escherichia sp. MOD1-EC6475. Next base: position 25,665 of record NZ_PZKQ01000016.1, read on the forward strand.
CCACACCTGGCGCGGTGTCCAATGATGCTACACGTCGTGAGACGTTGCAGAGGATAAACAGGCTAAATGATGGGAAGAGTAGTTTTAAGTGTATATGTGGATTAAAGCCCACCTCTTCAAAACCTAACTTGATCGGGAAAGAATCAAGCTCTAGCCCCGGTTTCGTCCACCGGATTACAACGGGTGCCTGATAAGAGAAGAACTGCTAAGACTTCATAGCTTTTGTGAAAAAGCCCTTTTTAGTGGATACGCCTACGGCGCTTATTTTTTGGGGTAGCCCATCAAAGGCGCTTTATGGCTCCTATTGTCTTGAAAATGTATCTTTACTTGTATTGTGTTTTATGCGTAGTCTCCCTGTGTAGTATGTAACTTGTTAATTTTCATATGAATACAGAGGCACACGATGAAAAACATTGCAGCTATCAAACGTAATAACCGCAAGATTCACGCTCGTAAGTTCCTGTCTACGCCAGAAGGAAAAGCCTGGCTAGAGCGTAAACAGAGAGAAAACGAAGAAAGAAAACTCCTTAGTGAGTTGAAATGGCTTAGAGAGGATTTCTGAAAATCTCCAGAACGCAACAAGACGCATTCTAACGCTGTTTTTATTGCTTGGTATAGGGATGTATAGGTGATGTGTGTTTAATGCGTCTGTGCGCTTGTTTTGTGCCTTATTTTGCATTTTCATAATGCAGAAGAGAACACGGAAAACCTTAAAATTAATTATTGGGGTATTTAAGGCTATTTTCAGGGTATTTAAGGGTATTAAACTTGATTTAATTGATTAAAATATAAACAGATAGTTCTGTATCTTATTGATTTATAAGGTTATTTTTAAATAAAGATAAATAAAAAATAAATAGCCATAAATAGCTATAAATACATCTAAATACCTATAAATCCCTTTGAATACATATGAAGCCCCTCCCTTATGGCTAGATTGCGAGAGGTGCTTAACGCGATTTTCAGCGCCCCCCGATCTGGAAAATCCAGAATCCCCAAATATCAGCAAGGAATTTTCTTGCGTAATCAACATCGTTTTTACCTATTAAATCATTACACAGAAAGCCTTTCTGTAATGTCTCTCACTAAACTTTCACTAAACACGAGAATGATCGGTTTTATGTCGGATCAGATGCTAGAAACAGCACCACGTCTCACAAGGGCTGTAAGCGATGAAACCAGTGTTTATGCGGGTACAGGTCAAAATATAGGCCAAAATCCATTTAACATAATAATCGTAATATGCACTAAGGAACACATAGAACGCCTTGAATTGATGTATCAGGGGAAAAGTGATGGATTTTTTACGTAGGAGCACGAGAGGGCTTCTGTTGACTTTTGTATGATATGAAATATAATTAAAGGTTTTTTTGTTTTTATCGTGTGATGTAGTGGATTACACAGGGGAATAGATTAAATGGTGTTCTGTTTATACAGGTTTATTTGTTAGATCAACAATTTGGCATTTCTAAACAGATGTTTGAACGTTGCCAAATGTCTTGACAACACAAGAAAAGGGCTTGCTATGCCACGCATTACACGAAATAAGGCTATAAAAACAAAATAAATTTTAAAATTTGCACAAACGAGAGAACTCATTCGACAAATAATAGATTAATTTTTAGCCAACAATTTCTGATGGTGCTCTGTAAGCCGCATTACACAAGGATTTGCGAAAGTGATGTAAAAGTGAAGAAAGTAAGAATTGAACTTTTAAGCTACTTTTTCATTGAATTTTTAGTATGGAATTACACAGGAATAAGTTAGGGATATTCTATGATTTACACAGGGAATATAGGGGGGATTATGGCATTACACATAGAAAGGCATTACACAGAGTGCTATGTGACAAATGGATGTAACGAGAGGTTACATTCAGCTATCTGAAATGCTCTTTGTAAGAAAGTTGGTAGTAACGATATGTTACATAGACTAATTATTGAATGTAACGATATTACACATCGGAAGATGATTGAATGTAACGGTAGCTCACAGTGAACTAGGGGTAGGTCACTGTGAACTAGGGGGGTAGTTCACTATGAGCTAGGGGGTAGGTCATAGTGAGCTAGGGGGTAGGTCACTGTGAACTACAATAAGACTATTAATAAAACTATATTAGATTATTAATTAGATCATAATAATAATATTCTTTATATCTATATATATGATCTTTTGCCTTCCGGCGTTAGCTTCACTCTCTGGCAAGCAGCCTTACTCCGCTACCTTTCGGGCTTCGTGGCTGGCCCGTTCCGCTCACACCGAAAGCAAAGCGTTACTTTCTTCGTGTAACTATCGTGGCGGTAACGCCCACGAAGAAATACTATTGCGCTGTGCGCAGTAAGAGTAATCACCTAACCAATCATACTGATTGCTTATGTGTTAACTCTATCTCTCTACCTCGTAATTACCCTCCTACACTTAATAACTCTCGTTATTCTCTGTAGTTGTGTAATTACTCGAAGAGAGAGCGGCTAAAGCTCAATTACACTCTGCTTTCCTCGTGTAATTTCACTAAGCCTCAATACAATTCCACTTCCTACATTCTGTAGTCGTGTAATTGTTTTCGGTGGAAAAGCCAGAGGCGACACCGAAAGAGAATTCTGATCTTATTAATCTTATCTATCTTAGTTATCTTACTTACTTTATCTACTTTATTATTAATAATAGCTTTATAAGCTCTGTGTAGCTCTTTGACGCAAGAAACAGCATTCAGGAAGGGAATCACCTTAGAAAAGTGTTCTTTGCGTCATAATGTGTTTTATGAAGGATTCAGAGGTGTTTCATAACACAAGGTATAGAGGATACTTTAATTAATTAAAAATAAGGGGTCTAAATGCTTCTCTAACAGCATTAAGCAGGGTAGGGAATGGAAACGCATTGCCTACATATATAAGCTCACTACAGGGCTTTACAGAGCGTTTTATAAAGTGACTCTCTATCTTATATCTACCATTACCTTTTCATATACCTAACAAATACAAAATAAGCCCCTTAAATAAGCCTCTGGCGAGCTAAACAACCTCTACATAAGAGAATGTATTGCTTTTATCAAAACTTCGTTAGAACGCGTTTTAGAGCGTTTTAGACAATAAGGAAGAATAGCACTACACATAAGAGCACGAATTGCTAAGAAAAAATGTAAGTGCATGAAAAAGATCAGATTTTTTGTGAAAAGGTATTGACAAATGTTTCTTTATATGTAATAATAGGTATTAGAGGGACAGAAAAACATTCTTCTCTAAATAATCAAAATCAATGCACTTTGAAGCCGTCAGGCTTGCAAGGTGTTTTTCTTTTAACTGAATAAGGAGTTTTTTATGAAATGGTTTACACCTGAGCACGTCATCCAGGCATTTAAAAAAGGTGAGCTTACACGCCATCAAGTAGTAATGAATCGTAATATGGCAAGGAGTCGAGGTTATCCAGAGCGTGAAAAATGTTTCGATGCAGCACTAAAAATTATTGATGAACTAAGAAAAAATGAAAAAGAATCTGAAACAGAGTAAAGAATAGAAGGAGAAAACTATGAGCGAAACTAAGAAACCAATTCCGCGCACTTACCTACACGTTGACCCTGAAATCTTCAAGGTTTTATTTGCTGAAGCCAAGAAAAGGCAAATTATGGTCAGTGATTTGATGTTAGAAATCATTACTGAAGCAGCAGAGAACATCAAACAAAAAAAGGGTAAGTGATCCTCATTCACTTTAGTAGCGCATTAAGCGTGATTTATAAGGAGATTTTTAATGATTAATCAACTAACTTTTACAAAACACTATGACACGTTTGATAATGTATCAAAGATTTATTCTGATAAATTCCCTCAAGGAAAAGATTTAGAGCTATTACATATTGTGCTTTATTTTCGATTCCTTAGTTATCAGGAAAACAACCTTAATTGTTATGAAAGTCACGAAACATTAGCTAAGATTTTTAAGTCTTCAGCGTCAACAATTAAACGTAAGATAAACGATCTTAAAGAGATGGGATTATTAGAAACATCCCCACATCCTGATCCGTATATTTCATCTTTGATTTACAATGCTCTCCCTCTCACAGATGCACATATTACCCCCCCAGGAGAATCATCACTCTCTGATCTTTCTGAGGCAGAAGAAGCACAGGAACAACCTAAAGGCCATAAACAGCCTTCTTTTGATGTTCTTGATGATGATTGGGATGCGCCTTTGCCGTGGGAGACGGAAGAAACACCTGTTTCATCAAGTGAAAAGGTAGCTAATGATAATGAGGAGGATGTGTTAGAGAATTTTGCATCTCTTATCATCCGGGAGAAACACAAAAGAACAGCAGGGGCATCATTTATTGAGTTTGCAAATTCACTAGCTTGTAGATACGGGCTAAAACGACCAAATGGTATTGAGGCATATTTTGCTAAGAAACATCCCAAAGTATATGAAGACTTTGATATTCCATTTTAATAAGGAGGGTTATGATTCAATATTTAGTAAAAAATCAAGTAGACAGAATTCAGTGTAACGACACAGGAAAACGCATCTATGAAACACTTGCTTACCTCTATAAAGGAAAGCCAACACCGCTAAAATATAGCGATGTGTTACATCGAGCAGGGTGCTCTGAAGATGGTTTAAAATTCTGGCTGAAACAGCTATCAAACTTCGGTGTTATAGAGATTAAAGAATTATCTTTCTCTACATTCAATCTCAAAAGATTAGACAAAGAAATAGAATTCATCTATTCCACTCTCTAAAGATCTCTCTATGTAATTAAAATATAAAAGGAAAACATTATTATGATAGTAGCTATGTATTGGTTATTGTTCTTTCTCACGTTAGAAACATATTTCGGGGTGTTTTCCTTTAAAAGAAAAGGAAAAGTAAATGGCAAAAAGAAAAAACAATGTTGTTAAGAAAATCGGTGATTCAGCTTCTCTTCTAAGTAAACCTAAATCTATTCTAAGACGCAAAGACTTTAAAGAGCTAGTTACGCTCACCAAGCAAAATAGCGCCCCTGGCGAATGGAAAACAGAGATCATAGAACATTCTCCCTCTGTGCCTTGTGGAGATGAATTTAACGCCTTACAAGAAATCTTATCTTCAACACCTGGCGTATTCTGGAAACCTAGAAAAAGAAAAGAGTATATCGTTGATAGCTCTGATTTGCGCAAATACCAGATTTTAGGATTTGAAGACTATAACCACTACGTCGGTTATCTCGCCACAAATGGCCTAAATAATTTAGTTCCAGAATTCCATTTAGATGGTGCTGATCACTATGGAGACTTTTAATATGAATAACACGTATGACACAATTTATTCACTAATTAATTATTATGAGGATGATTACCTCCTGCCTTTAAACCGCGCTGAACTTGAAGCATACAAAGAAAACACGCCAGCGGCACTAAATGAGGCGTTTAAACACTGGGATGTAGCTGTGAATGCCTTTGAGCACCTCTGTAAGCGTGTAGAGATGCTCTGTAAGCGCGAAAACGCATACCTGACAGCCGATCAGATATGGGAATTATCAAACTGGATAGAAGATATTGAATCGGACGTTCGCTATGTAGGAGATGGACTTGTTGAACTCGCTCAACGCTTAGGCGCTGCTATCACAGAAGAATAAAAAAAGCAACAAAAAAGTTGTAAAATATCTTGACATTTCATATATTGTATGTTAATATAATTATATAGGGTGATTATTTTTCCTTTATTGGTTCGATATTAAAAATTCTTCTTGTCGTTAAAGGGGAGTAAAATCTCCGCTCCCCGCTTCTCCTCCTTAAGTAATACTGTGTCATTATTACCTCTTTTTTCCTTTGTTATGCATACATCTTGGAGTGTGCATAACATAGGGTAATTACAAAGGCGGCTTTAAATGCTGCCTTTTATTTTGCCCGTTATGCAACTTAAAAGTTGTATTTCTTACTTTAAACAAGGTAACAAGGTTTATGTAAATGTTGTTCTTAAATGATAAAGAGCAAATCATCAAGTATAAAGATGAAATGCTGCGAATTAATCCACAAATTACCGAAATGGTAGCTAAATACGCTGGGTGTTCTGTAGAGGAAGTAGAAAGATGTGTTGAAAAATATTTTTCTCCTTCTTCTCCGTCTACACCTTCCCTTAATGAATTAATCAAATTAAAAGCTAAGGAGATTACTAAATGATTATTGATTTAGACACTCTTTTTCCAAGTCGGAAGACGTTTACAGATCTGGTGGCTTATTGTACTGATCCGTTTGCCTCTGTAGAAAACAAGGTTTTTGCTTCTCTTCCTGCTGATGTTGAATGCGGAGACTTGATCACCAGCACTGGCGCTAAATATGAATCAGGAGATGATATCTATGTTGTTATGAGTGAATTTGTAACGGCTGGAGAAAACAAGCCTGTAGATGTTTTACGTAGCAATGCTGGCCTTGTATGCATCAAAGCTGATGCCCTGAATGCTGTAAGTGAAGCAGCAAAAACAGCATTAATTAAAAAAGGCTTCCAGCTTGAAGGCTTTAATACGGTTTTCACTTCTTAATAAAAGGAATAATAATAAATGATTCTAGGTAATGATTACGTTGATTTAGCTCCTCTGTTCTCTGCGCATAGCACTAGAAACTATCTGCTTTCTACTCTTGATTTTACTGATCCGGTGGGCGTTAGTTCTCATAAAGTAGCTGTTTCCCAGCTTGTCGAAAGCAACGAATCTCTCTTTAACAAAGAAACCTCTCGTTTCTCTTCTGAGCATAACGTTACTAAGCGAGAACAAGGTAAAGAATGGCTGATTGAAATCCCTTACTTCCTGCGTGAAGATGTTATCCGTCCCTCTGATGTTCAAGGCAAACGTAAGTCTGGCACTGATTTTCAGGAAACACTCACTGATATTTATGCGGAATATATCGCTAAACACCACGTAGCGTATCAGCGCACTAAAGAGAGCGTGCTGGCGGCTTCTTTGTTCTCTGGCAAAACTTACACGCCTAAAACTGATGATGTTCTTATCGAGTGGGGCAAGCTGTTTAACGTATCAGCTATGAAAGCCACTGTGAACGCTTCCAGCACTGACACCACGAAGATTTTTAAAGAATTTGATCAGATTGCTACTGACATTATCGAAAAAGCACAAAGCCAGGCGGCTGCTGTAGAGCGTATTGTTATTTTCTGTAAGCCGGAAGCCTTCTCTGCAATTCGATTCTCTGCTGGTATGGCAAACGCATTCCAGTATGTAAGCCCACTGGAAGAAGGGAACGTTGTGTATCAGCGTCGTGACCTGCTGCCAGGAGTGACAGCGTTCACTATTCCAGGAACTAACATTGATGTTGTTAAACTAGTAGATCCGCTACACCTTGCACATATGACCGCAGACGCTGTAGCTGTTCCGAAGTTTGCTAAAGGCTCTAATGTATATCAGAACATTTACGGGGCTGCTTCTAGCACCTTTGAACTGATTAATACCGCTCCTGCTGAGGTGTATAGCTATAGCTATGAATCTTCTCGTGGTGATGCTGTTAACGTTGTTACAGAGAATAGCCAGATGGTTGTAAACCACGGTGTAGGCTTCTCCGTTCAAATCACTGTTAAATAATATTTTAACGTGTATTAGAGGCGTGGCGTGTATTCACGCTTCGCCTTTTTTTT
>NZ_PZKQ01000128.1:0-319 GCF_003046645.1 Escherichia sp. MOD1-EC6475
CTTGTTAATATCTATTCGAAGCGAATGCAGATTGAAGAAACCTTCCGAGACTTGAAAAGTCCTGCCTACGGACTAGGCCTACGCCATAGCCGAACGAGCAGCTCAGAGCGTTTTGATATCATGCTGCTAATCGCCCTGATGCTTCAACTAACATGTTGGCTTGCGGGCGTTCATGCTCAGAAACAAGGTTGGGACAAGCACTTCCAGGCTAACACAGTCAGAAATCGAAACGTACTCTCAACAGTTCGCTTAGGCATGGAAGTTTTGCGGCATTCTGGCTACACAATAACAAGGGAAGACTCACTCGTGGCTGCAACCC
>NZ_PZKQ01000017.1:0-59014 GCF_003046645.1 Escherichia sp. MOD1-EC6475
AAGTTGGCAGCATCACCCTGAGCTGGTTAATGCTGTGCACACACAAACAAGCAATTCCATTTGTAATGTGCCTCCCTGGCAGTTTCATCCGGAACCCGGATGAAAGTAAAAATGCATATGAGTTGCACTAAAAATGTGGCTCACATTGTTCCGTTATAATGCCTGAAGTAGATCACAGAATATATCTTCAGGGATCGCATATCTATTAAGTTACTCACTCTTTTCTATTTATGACATGCGAGAGTTTATGTAAATGTAAATGTTGCTCCCTGCTCCACTCCCTCGCAGCAGCGCGGCTAATACGTGTACGCGTACAAACAGCGAGGATGAGGCTGCATCAAAAGCAGGTGCTCCGTCATTAAAGTAGGCATTTTACCCTAAAACCCTTTTATTTATAAGGGTCATTGCGAATTATCTGATGCAAAGTTATGTTATGTTAGGCAAAGTAATCTTCTATTATTAATATGCACAACAAAGCCTTTTTGAATATTAAATAATAATTAATTAGCATCACCCGCATTCATTAATTCCTCTTAACAATAATTTCCCCCGTCATCACCTATACGACACATCGGCAATCACTACTCGTTAATTTTTCACTTATAACGAAAATATCATGAATGCTTTATGTTCGTGATTTCTTAAGCCGAAGAAATTTTACACATTTATCTATCAGACAAAAAAACCATACTCTGAATTGATATTCAGAATAAATCACTACCAAACATCACTTATTAAGTATATGCATCTTATTATTTTGCGATAATTAAGTTATTAACAGCACAATTCCTCTTTCTCTGCCAGCAAAATCTTGTTCTGCAGAACTTCAAAACGCCGCCTCGGGGGAGTACATTGTTCTAAGCTGACTTCCACGGCAGGGAGTGGCGATAACAGCAAAAAGGTCAAGATTCATGTCCCCCATTGAAAAATCCAGCAAATTAGAGAATGTCTGTTACGACATCCGTGGTCCGGTGCTGAAAGAAGCAAAACGCCTGGAAGAAGAAGGTAACAAGGTACTGAAACTGAACATCGGCAACCCAGCGCCGTTCGGTTTTGACGCACCCGATGAAATCCTGGTTGACGTGATACGCAACCTCCCGACAGCTCAGGGCTATTGCGATTCCAAAGGTCTTTACTCCGCGCGTAAAGCCATCATGCAGCACTACCAGGCTCGCGGTATGCGTGATGTTACCGTGGAAGATATTTACATTGGCAATGGTGTATCAGAGCTTATCGTTCAGGCAATGCAGGCATTGCTGAACAGTGGGGACGAAATGTTGGTTCCTGCGCCTGATTACCCTCTATGGACAGCGGCAGTTTCGCTCTCCGGCGGTAAAGCAGTGCACTATCTTTGCGATGAATCCTCTGACTGGTTCCCGGATCTTGATGACATTCGCGCCAAAATTACGCCACGCACGCGCGGCATTGTTATTATCAACCCGAACAACCCAACCGGCGCAGTATATTCCAAAGAACTTTTGATGGAGATTGTGGAGATTGCGCGTCAACATAATCTCATTATCTTCGCCGATGAAATTTACGACAAAATCCTCTATGACGACGCTGAGCATCACTCGATTGCGCCGTTAGCTCCTGACTTGCTGACTATTACCTTTAACGGACTGTCGAAAACGTATCGTGTTGCAGGCTTCCGTCAGGGCTGGATGGTACTGAACGGGCCGAAAAAACACGCCAAAGGCTACATCGAAGGTCTGGAAATGCTGGCCTCAATGCGACTGTGCGCTAACGTTCCCGCACAACACGCAATACAGACCGCACTCGGCGGCTATCAGAGCATCAGCGAGTTTATCATGCCGGGTGGACGTCTTTACGAGCAGCGTAATCGCGCCTGGGAATTGATTAACGACATTCCAGGTGTTTCCTGCGTGAAGCCGCGCGGCGCACTGTACATGTTCCCGAAAATCGACGCCAAACGCTTTAATATTCACGACGATCAGAAGATGGTACTGGATTTCCTGTTACAGGAAAAAGTTCTGCTGGTACAAGGAACTGCATTTAACTGGCCATGGCCGGATCACTTCCGCATTGTCACGCTGCCGCGTGTTGATGATATCGAACTGTCCTTGAGCAAGTTCGCTCGTTTCCTTTCCGGTTATCATCAGTTGTAATCTTAAATTCACTGCCGGAGATTGCATCCGGCAGTGTTATCCCTCCACAATGACCTCAGGATATCATCACTCGTAAGGTCACTATGAAACAGAGCCATTTTTTTGCCCACCTCTCCCGCCTGAAACTCATTAACCGCTGGCCGCTAATGCGCAACGTGCGGACGGAAAATGTGTCCGAACACAGTTTGCAGGTAGCGATGGTCGCCCATGCGCTGGCAGCCATCAAGAATCGCAAATTTGGCGGACAGGTGAATGCAGAACGCATCGCACTTCTGGCGATGTACCACGATGCCTCTGAAGTGCTCACGGGCGATCTCCCTACTCCGGTGAAATACTTCAACTCGCAAATCGCCCAGGAATATAAAGCCATTGAGAAAATCGCTCAGCAAAAACTTGTCGATATGGTTCCGGAGGAGCTGCGGGATATTTTTGCGCCATTAATCGATGAAAATGCGTATAGCGATGAAGAAAAGTCACTGGTTAAACAGGCGGATGCGCTGTGTGCATATCTGAAATGCCTGGAAGAACTCGCAGCCGGAAATAATGAATTTTTACTGGCAAAAACGCGACTGGAAGCGACGCTTGAAGCGCGCCGCAGCCAGGAGATGGACTACTTCATGGAGGTATTTGTTCCCAGCTTTCATCTTTCGCTCGATGAGATTAGCCAGGATTCACCGCTGTAAGCAGCCAGATACCAGCCGACACAGCCTGACAAGACGCGCCAGCGTCGCATCAGGCAATAAGCGACGGATGTGACATCAGGCTCTCGTCAAAATGGAAACAACATCGGGATCATCACCACACAAACCACCATCACGATAATGGTGAACGGTACTCCCAGCTTCACAAAGTCACTGAAGCTGTAATTCCCCGGGCCTAAAACCAGTGTGTTAACGGGTGAAGAAACTGGCGTCATAAAAGCGGCGGATGCAGCCATCGCCACGACCATTGCGAACGGATAAGGTGATACGCCCATTGTTTTTGCAGCAGCCAGTGCAATCGGAGCCATCAACACCGCCGTCGCGGTATTAGAGATAAATAACCCAATAACTGCCGACAAGACAAACAAACAGACCAGCATCATATGCGGCCCGTAACCGCCGCCGATGTCCATCAGCCCTTTCACCGCCAGCGCGACACCACCGGTTTTCTGTAATGCCACAGCAAACGGCATCATCCCAACGATCAAAATAATGCTCGGCCAGTGAATGGATTTATAGGCACTTTCGGCATCGATACAGCGGAATTTCCCCATCAGCAGGCAGGCAATGATAGCGGCAACAGGGTTAGGAATTTCATCGGTCAGCATTAACGCCACCATCAGCACCAGACAGAAAATGGCATGTGGCGCCTGGCTGTGTGCGGGTGATGCTTCACTCACTTCTTCCGGTAAATTCAGCGCCACAAAATCGCGGCCCTGTTTTGCCAGCATACCGATCAGTTTCCAGTTACCAACCACCAGAATAATATCGCCCAGCAGCAGAGGTTCATCCGCCAACGAACCTTCCAGCGCCACGCCATTGCGTTTCAGCCCCACGACATTCAGCCCGTAGCGGGTACGAAAGCCGATTTCGCGAACCGATTTACCAATAAGCTCTGACTCAGGAATTAATGAAATCTCTGCCATACCGACATCAAGAGCCTGATCGGAAAAATACTCGCCGCGCAAAACCATCGGCTCCAGTAATTGTTCACTGCAAAATTGCCGGAGATCGACGTCAGCCGCTGACATATCAATAAGCAAAACGTCACGCGCGCGAAATTCAGAAACCCCGTTCACATTCACAATAACACGACGAAAACGCCGCCAGCGTTCAACACCAATGACGTTTGCGCCATAGCGTTCACGCAATTTAAGGTCGTCCAGCCGTTGACCGATCATCGGCGAACCGGGGCGAATAGCCAGACGGCGCGCACGCCCGGTAAGACGGTATTCACGAATAAGATCGCGGAAGGTGCGACGCGTCCAGCCTTCGCGCTGCGGGGTCTGGGAATCCCCTTTCAGCATAAAACGCATCACCAGCATGTATAAGATGCCGAGTACCAATACGACCAGGCCGATAGGGGTTACGCTGAAGAAACTAAACCCGTGATAACCCTCGCGTAGCAGTTCGCTGTTCACCACCAGGTTAGGCGGCGTCGCCACCAGCGTCATCATGCCGCTAATCAGCCCGGCAAAACTTAGCGGCATCATCAGGCGCGATGGCGACGTTTGCATACGCATGGCAACGCTTAACACCACGGGAATAAAGATAGCGACGACGCCAGTTGAACTCATAAATGCGCCAAGACCCGCGACAGTTAACATCAGTAAAACCAGCATTTTGATTTCACTGTTGCCGGCCACTTTGACCAGCCATGTCCCCATCACGGTGGCAACGCCGGTACGGACTAAACCATCGCCAATAATAAACAGGGCGGCGATCAGCACAACGTTAGGATCGGAAAAGCCGGAAAAAACTTCGGGGACCGTCAGCGTTCCGCTTAATGCAAACGCGACAATAACAAACAAAGCGACCGCATCCATACGCACTCTGCCTGTTGCAAACAGGACTATGGCAACGGCCAGTAATGAGAGAACCCAGATCAATTCACCGTTCACAACTTATCCTTGTTAATTGAGGGGGATGGCTTGATTCTGCCACAAAAAAGCCCCGACGAGACGGGGCTAAATCATGATTAGGTGTTTCACGAAATAATAACATCGCCATTTGGCTGTTTGGTCACAGTAATTTGCTCCAGACTATGGAGAACCAAATCTACCTCATTCAGACGTGGGGTGTCTGCCGGTGCATTAACCGCAATAACATGGCATCCCGCTGCCAGGCCAGAAAGCACACCTGCGGGAGCGTCTTCCACCACCACGCATTCTTGTGGTGCAAGACCCAGCAGTTGCGCGCCTAACAGATACGCGTCGGGCTCTGGTTTCCCACGTTTCACCCGCTCCGCAGTAACAAATACTTCCGGTGCAGGAAGTCCGGCTACTTTGTGGCGCGCTCGTGCAACTGGCATTGAACCTGAAGTCACAATCGCCCATGGAATACCCGCTTTATTCAAATGATTGAGTAAGGCGATTGCCCCAGGAAGTGCAGAAATTCCTTCGGTTTCCGTAGCCTCAATTTGCTCCAGACGCGTAAACTCTGCAGCAATTTCCGCCTCCGATTTCCCCACCATAAAATGGCGCAGAGACGTTATTGCCTGTTTACCGTGAATAAAAGCCAGCACTTCTTCCGGCGTTAATCCATGGCGTCTCGCCCAGTTGCTCCACGCCCGCTCTACCGCAGGCAGGGAATCTACCAGCGTACCATCAAGATCAAACAGAAAACCTTTGCACCGCACGCAAGCCTCCTCAGGCGTTAATGATTTGATTAATTTCGTTTGTGCTCAGATGATACTGACGCGGGCAAGAATGCCAGACGTTCAACATGCGTTGGTATTTCTCCCACATTGGCGTCTGGGCATTAAAGCCGTGAGTCCCGGCATCAAAATGGGTGTAACGCCCTTCGACATTAACCATAAAGCGTACATAACCGAGATAACGTGCTTCGGTGGCAGCGTCGAAGCCGAGGAAAGTGACACGGCGTTCATCGATAGCTTGTTGATCCTGCAAATTAGACCAGGAGACATGCAGTGCGTGATACATCTCCATAATGTCGATGATAGTGCGGCAGGTTTCTTCTTTCAGCTCGCCAAACTCACGATCCAGTTCACGCATCTGCAATCCATAACCGCGTTCAATGATTGTTTGCAGACGACGATAACGTTCAGCATTTGCCGGATCGAGCATAGTCATCATTTTGTACTGGTTAGACAAAATAAGACGTTGCGCGTTGGTCATTTCCATTGTTGACTCCTGTATCACTTTACTACGGTGAAAAAAAAAGAAGGCCGATGTCTGCCTTCTTTTATATGCGTAATCAGGGGTCAATTACAAATCATCAAGGAAAGTTTTATCCAGTTGTTTGAAGGCGCGCTTAAGCGTGTCAGCTAATGCCTGATAATCAGGCTTGCCTTCTACGGGTGCTAATGCTTGCCCGGCCTCCTGCAATTTACCGCGAACCTCATAAAACCAACTCAGGATCGCTGGTGGTAATGGCGTAACAGAACGTTTGCCCAGCCACCATAGCCCCTGCATCGGCAAACTCAGGGCGAACAACGCAGTAGCAACAGCCGGCCCAAGCTGACCGCCTAGTGCAATTTGCCAGCAGAGAGTGAACACAGCAATCGGCGGCATAAAACGAATCGCATAGCGCGTCATCTTGATAACGCGATTTTCAACAAAGACCGGGGCAAGGCGTTTTTCCAGCGGCCACGTCTTTGAGTAATGCTGTCCCCGGCGAAACAAGCTAAAAAAATTAACAGAACGATTATCCGGCGTTGACATGCTTCACCTCAACTTCACATATAAAGATTCAAAAATTTGTGCAAATTCACAACTCAGCGGGACAACGTTCAAAACATTTTGTCTTCCATACCCACTATCAGGTATCCTTTAGCAGCCTGAAGGCCTAAGTAGTACATATTCATTGAGTCGTCAAATTCATATACATTATGCCATTGGCTGAAAATTACGCAAAATGGCATAGACTCAAGATATTTATTCCATCATGCAAAAAAAATTTGCAGTGCATGATGTTAATCATAAATGTCGGTGTCATCATGCGCTACGCTCTATGGCTCCCTGACGTTTTTTTAGCCACGTATCAATTATAGGTACTTCCATGTCGAGTAAGTTAGTACTGGTTCTGAACTGCGGTAGTTCTTCACTGAAATTTGCAATCATCGATGCTGTAAATGGTGAAGAGTACCTTTCTGGTTTAGCCGAATGTTTCCACCTGCCCGAAGCACGCATCAAATGGAAAATGGACGGCAATAAACAAGAAGCGGCTTTAGGTGCAGGCGCCGCTCACAGCGAAGCGCTCAACTTTATCGTTAATAATATTCTGGCACAAAAACCAGAACTTTCTGCGCAGCTGACCGCTATCGGTCACCGTATCGTACACGGCGGCGAGAAGTATACCAGCTCTGTAGTGATCGATGAGTCTGTTATTCAGGGTATCAAAGATGCGGCTTCTTTTGCACCGCTGCACAACCCGGCTCACCTGATCGGTATCGAAGAAGCTCTGAAATCTTTCCCGCAGCTGAAAGACAAAAACGTTGCGGTATTTGACACTGCGTTCCACCAGACTATGCCGGAAGAGTCTTACCTCTACGCTCTGCCGTACAACCTGTACAAAGAGCACGGCATCCGTCGTTACGGCGCGCACGGCACCAGCCACTTCTATGTAACCCAGGAAGCGGCAAAAATGCTGAACAAACCGGTAGAAGAGCTGAACATCATCACCTGCCACCTGGGCAACGGTGGTTCCGTTTCTGCTATCCGCAACGGTAAATGCGTTGACACCTCTATGGGTCTGACCCCGCTGGAAGGTCTGGTAATGGGTACTCGCTCTGGCGATATCGACCCGGCTATCATCTTCCACCTGCACGACACCCTGGGCATGAGCGTTGACGCAATCAACAAAATGCTGACCAAAGAGTCTGGCCTGCTGGGTCTGACCGAAGTCACCAGCGACTGCCGCTATGTTGAAAACAACTACGCGACTAAAGAAGACGCGAAGCGCGCAATGGACGTTTACTGCCACCGTCTGGCGAAATATATCGGTGCATACACTGCACTGATGGATGGTCGTCTGGACGCAGTTGTATTCACCGGTGGTATCGGTGAAAATGCCGCGATGGTTCGTGAACTGTCTCTGGGCAAACTGGGCGTGCTGGGCTTTGAAGTTGATCATGAACGCAACCTGGCTGCACGTTTCGGCAAATCTGGTTTCATCAACAAAGAAGGCACCCGCCCTGCTGTTGTGATCCCAACCAACGAAGAGCTGGTTATCGCGCAAGACGCCTGCCGCCTGACCGCCTGATTCCACACCGCCAGCCCTGCTGGCGGTGCTGTTTTGTAACCCGCCAAACCGGCGGTAACGAAAGAGGATAAACCGTGTCCCGTATTATTATGCTGATCCCTACCGGAACCAGCGTCGGTCTGACCAGCGTCAGTCTTGGCGTGATCCGTGCAATGGAACGCAAAGGCGTTCGTCTGAGCGTTTTCAAACCTATCGCTCAGCCGCGTACCGGTGGCGATGCGCCCGATCAGACAACGACTATTGTGCGTGCGAATTCTTCCACCACGACAGCCGCTGAACCGCTGAAAATGAGTTACGTTGAAGGTCTGCTTTCCAGCAATAAAAAAGATGTGCTGATGGAAGAGATCGTCGCGAACTACCACGCTAACACCAAAGACGCTGAAGTGGTTCTGGTTGAAGGTCTGGTCCCGACACGTAAGCACCAGTTTGCCCAGTCTCTGAACTACGAAATCGCCAAAACGCTGAATGCGGAAATCGTCTTCGTTATGTCTCAGGGCACTGACACCCCGGAACAGCTGAAAGAGCGTATCGAACTGACCCGCAACAGCTTCGGCGGTGCAAAAAACACCAATATCACCGGCGTTATCGTTAACAAACTGAACGCACCGGTTGATGAACAAGGGCGTACTCGCCCGGATCTGTCCGAGATTTTCGACGACTCTTCCAAAGCTAAAGTCAACAATGTTGATCCGGCGAAGCTGCAAGAATCCAGCCCGCTGCCGGTTCTCGGCGCTGTGCCGTGGAGCTTTGATCTGATCGCAACCCGTGCGATCGATATGGCGCGTCACCTGAATGCGACCATCATCAACGAAGGCGACATCAACACTCGCCGCGTTAAATCCGTAACTTTCTGCGCACGCAGCATTCCGCACATGCTGGAGCACTTCCGTGCCGGTTCTCTGCTGGTGACTTCCGCAGACCGTCCTGACGTGCTGGTTGCCGCTTGCCTGGCTGCAATGAACGGCGTAGAAATCGGTGCCCTGCTGCTGACTGGCGGCTACGAAATGGACGCGCGCATTTCTAAACTGTGCGAACGTGCTTTCGCTACCGGCCTGCCGGTATTTATGGTGAACACCAACACCTGGCAGACTTCTCTGAGCCTGCAGAGCTTCAACCTGGAAGTTCCGGTTGACGATCATGAGCGTATCGAGAAAGTTCAGGAATATGTTGCTAACTACATCAACGCTGACTGGATCGATTCTCTGACTGCCACTTCCGAGCGCAGCCGTCGCCTGTCTCCGCCAGCGTTCCGTTATCAGCTGACTGAACTGGCGCGCAAAGCGGGCAAACGTATCGTTCTGCCGGAAGGCGACGAACCGCGTACGGTTAAAGCAGCCGCTATCTGTGCTGAACGTGGTATCGCAACTTGCGTTCTGCTGGGTAATCCGGCAGAGATCAACCGCGTTGCAGCGTCTCAGGGCGTAGAACTGGGCGCAGGCATCGAAATCGTTGATCCAGAAGTGGTTCGCGAAAGCTATGTTGCTCGTCTGGTCGAACTGCGTAAGAACAAAGGTATGACCGAAACCGTTGCCCGCGAACAGCTGGAAGACAACGTGGTTCTCGGTACGCTGATGCTGGAACAGGATGAAGTTGACGGTCTGGTTTCCGGTGCTGTTCACACCACCGCAAACACCATCCGTCCGCCGCTGCAGCTGATCAAAACTGCACCGGGCAGCTCCCTGGTATCTTCCGTGTTCTTCATGCTGCTGCCGGAACAGGTTTACGTTTACGGTGACTGTGCGATCAACCCGGATCCGACCGCAGAACAGCTGGCAGAAATTGCGATTCAGTCCGCAGACTCCGCTGCGGCCTTCGGTATCGAACCGCGTGTTGCTATGCTCTCCTACTCCACCGGTACTTCTGGTGCAGGTAGCGACGTAGAAAAAGTTCGCGAAGCAACTCGTCTGGCGCAGGAAAAACGTCCTGACCTGATGATCGATGGTCCGCTGCAGTACGACGCTGCGGTAATGGCTGACGTTGCGAAATCTAAAGCACCGAACTCTCCGGTTGCAGGTCGCGCTACCGTGTTCATCTTCCCGGATCTGAACACCGGTAACACCACCTACAAAGCGGTACAGCGTTCTGCCGACCTGATCTCCATCGGGCCGATGCTGCAGGGTATGCGCAAGCCGGTTAACGACCTGTCCCGTGGCGCTCTGGTTGACGACATCGTCTACACCATCGCGCTGACTGCGATTCAGTCTGCACAACAGCAGCAGTAATCTCGTCATAATCCGCAGCCTTGCGCTGTGGATATCTGAACCGGAAATAGTCACTATTTCCGGTTTTTTATTCTCTTAATTTGCATTACTCCTTTCTGATTATCTTGCTTAACTGCGCTGCATCAATGAATTGCGCCATATCACTTTGCATACTTACCACTTTGTCTTGTGCAAGGGAAAATTTGCGCTATGTCCGCAATAACTGAATCCAAACCAACCAGAAGATGGGCAATGCCCGATACGCTGGTGATTATCTTTTTTGTCGCTATTTTAACCAGCCTCGCCACATGGGTTGTTCCGGTGGGGATGTTTGACAGTCAGGAAGTGCAGTACCAGGTTGATGGTCAGACGAAAACACGCAAAGTCGTAGACCCTCACTCATTTCGCATTCTGACCAACGAGGCCGGCGAACCTGAGTATCACCGCGTACAACTGTTCTCGACCGGAGATGAACGTCCAGGCCTGATGAACTTCCCGTTTGAAGGGTTAACCTCCGGCTCGAAATACGGGACAGCCGTTGGCATCATCATGTTTATGCTGGTGATTGGCGGTGCATTTGGCATCGTGATGCGTACAGGAACCATTGATAACGGCATCCTGGCGCTTATCCGCCATACTCGAGGGAATGAAATTCTCTTTATTCCTGCGTTGTTTATTCTCTTTTCGCTCGGTGGTGCGGTGTTCGGCATGGGGGAAGAGGCCGTCGCCTTTGCCATTATCATTGCCCCGCTAATGGTACGACTGGGTTATGACAGTATTACTACCGTCCTGGTGACCTATATCGCCACTCAAATCGGTTTTGCCAGCTCGTGGATGAACCCGTTCTGCGTAGTTGTCGCCCAGGGGATTGCTGGCGTTCCGGTGCTTTCCGGCTCCGGCCTGCGCATTGTGGTGTGGGTTATCGCCACTCTGATTGGCCTGATCTTTACCATGGTTTACGCCTCACGAGTGAAAAAGAATCCTCTGTTGTCACGCGTGCATGATTCCGATCGCTTCTTCCGTGAAAAGCAGGCTGACGTTGAACAACGTCCGTTTACCTTTGGTGACTGGCTGGTATTGATTGTCCTGACCGCCGTTATGATCTGGGTGATTTGGGGGGTGATCGTTAATGCCTGGTTTATTCCAGAAATCGCCAGCCAGTTCTTCACTATGGGGCTGGTGATTGGCATCATCGGCGTTGTCTTCCGTCTTAACGGCATGACGGTAAATACCATGGCTTCATCCTTTACCGAAGGCGCGCGCATGATGATCGCCCCTGCCCTGCTGGTGGGTTTCGCCAAAGGGATTTTGCTTCTGGTGGGTAACGGTGAAGCTGGTGAGGCCAGCGTGCTGAATACTATCCTCAACAGCATTGCCAATGCCATTAGCGGTCTGGATAACGCTGTCGCGGCCTGGTTTATGTTGCTCTTCCAGGCGGTATTCAATTTCTTCGTGACATCCGGTTCTGGTCAGGCTGCGCTAACCATGCCGTTACTGGCACCGCTTGGCGATCTGGTCGGTGTTAACCGTCAGGTTACCGTGCTGGCGTTCCAGTTTGGCGATGGCTTCAGTCACATCATTTACCCGACCTCGGCTTCGCTAATGGCGACGCTCGGCGTTTGCCGGGTGGACTTCCGTAACTGGCTGAAAGTGGGTGCGACACTGCTTGGACTGCTATTTATTATGTCCAGCGTCGTGGTGATCGGCGCTCAGTTAATGGGCTACCATTAAAAATGTTAAGAGCCGCAATTGCGGCTCTTTTTTCATTCTGCCGTTTCAGTCTCTACGGCTTCATTTTTGGCATTGCGCTTCATCCACAACGCCAGAGCTTTCAGCGAGTCTGGAGTAAACTCATCGCAACGTGCGGTGATTTCTTCCGGCGTTAGCCAGCAAACTTCACTGACTTCATCTTCCTGGAGGGCGAATGGACCGTGAGAGACACAACTGAACAGCGCGCCCCAGACACGGCAATTTTTATCTTCGAAATAGAACTGCCCGTGCTCGGCAAAGGGGACACCAGCAATGCCCAACTCTTCTTCCGCTTCGCGACGTGCGGATTCCAGCAGTTGCTCATCGGCCTGGACCACACCACCAGCGGTCGCATCTAACATGCCGGGTAAAAAGTCTTTTGTCTCGGTACGACGCTGCACAAGAATTTTGCCCATGCCATCATGCACGACGATATAAGTTGCACGATGACGCAGACACTGTGCCCGCATTTGTTCCCGGCTGGCTTGTGCAATGACTTCGTTCTCTTCATTGACAATATCCACCCATTCAGTACTTGCCAAACGACGCTGTTCCATTATCAGGAAACCTTCTTTTTCTGGCGCTCTTACGGCGCATTTTGAGTTGTGGAGTAAATTACGGATTAATCGCGATCTGCGCAATGATACTTTGATCATTGAGTGCGATTACGCTTAGTACGTCATCATCCAACATGCCATAGCTCGCCGGATAGCCGCCTTTCGGAATGCTTACCGAACCGGGGTTAAAGTGGAAAATTTCACCCCGCTGTTCCGCCACTGGTAGATGGGTATGACCGTACACCAGCACGTCGTTCTGGTTTAAAGCCGGCAGATTATCCGGGCCAAACAGATGACCATGCGTCAGAAACAGACGTTGCTTTTCCAGTAATACCTGTTGCCACGGTGCGGTTATAGGGAAGTGCAGCAGCATCTGATCCACTTCGCTATCGCAGTTGCCGCGCACGGCGATAACTTTATGCGCCACCTCATTCAGCCGTTCGGCTACTTTGGCTGGCGCATACCCTTCAGGCAGGGCGTTTCTCGGGCCATGATTCAGCACATCGCCAAGAATCACCAGCCACTGAGCTCCGCTCTGGGCAAACAAATCCAGAACACGTTCCGTCGCCGGTAACGACCCATGAATGTCCGATGCAAACATCAGTTTCATCACTCACTCCTCGTCGAAAAAACGTAAGCTATGATACTGGATTCTATCGCCTCTATCAGCCAGATTGCTTCGCCGAAAGTGCAATAAAAAGCTGAACTGAAGCCCGCTGCCACTGGAATGCTGCATAATCCACCAGACGTTCCGGCACCTCATCACCCTGTAATACCAGGCGGTTAATCATTAACGCCAAATCAGTATCTGCAATACACCACTCACCAAACAGATTCGGCTGGTCATGCGCCAGTAAATGTTCTGCCATCGCGAACAGTTTCTCTGCACTGGCCTTTCCCTCCACCGTTAATGGCGCTTTTTTCGCACCAGCAAAGACAACATCCGTCGGACGCTCTTCGCGGATGGGCATCAGATCGCTGCGTAGCCAGGCCTGAATCTGCCGTGCTCGCGCCCGATTTTGCAAATCAAGCGGATAAATGCGCTCCCAGGTCGGCGGCGCAAAACGATCCTCCAGATATTCTGCAATGGCAGAGGATTCACTTAACTCAAAATCATCAATTTGTAACAACGGCACGCGCCGTGTCTGTCTGTAACCTTGCCACGTCGGCCGCAAATGTTCACCGCTGTCGAGGTTGATGGTTTTTATATGAAAAGGCAGGCCTTTCTCCTGCAACGCCACCCAGGCGGATAACACATAAGGGGAGAAAAAATGGGCATCTGACCACAGCGTGATTGCAGGTTTACTCATTATGTCCTCAGCGATAAATGGGCTTGCTATCAAACTATAGAGCCTTTTTGTCACGGTTACTTGATGAAAACTTACACAAGTCGCTGCGCTTTCTATACTTGATGTGTTCAGATTATTAGATAACCGGAGCTGCAATGATCGATCTCTATTTCGCCCCAACGCCGAATGGTCACAAAATTACGTTGTTTCTCGAAGAGGCGGGACTGGATTATCGCTTAATCAAAGTTGACCTCGGTAAAGGTGGTCAGTTTCGCCCGGAGTTTTTGCGCATTTCGCCCAACAATAAAATTCCGGCGATTGTTGATCATGCCCCGACTGACGGCGGTGAACCATTAAGCCTCTTTGAGTCAGGTGCAATTTTGTTGTATCTGGCGGAAAAAACAGGGCTATTTTTAGGTCATGAACCGCGTGAGCGCGCCGCCACATTACAGTGGTTATTCTGGCAGGTTGGAGGCCTGGGGCCGATGCTCGGGCAAAATCACCATTTTAATCATGCAGCGCCACAGACTATTCCCTATGCAATTGAGCGTTATCAGGTTGAAACTCAGCGTCTGTATCATGTGCTGAATAAGCGCCTGGAAAACTCGCCCTGGCTGGGCGGTGAAAACTACAGCATTGCAGATATTGCCTGCTGGCCGTGGGTTAATGCCTGGACTCGCCAGCGAATTGATCTCGCAATGTATCCGGCAGTAAAAAACTGGTATGAACGAATCCGCTCACGTCCTGCTACCGGGCAGGCGCTACTAAAAGCACAAGTAAATGATGAGATTTCGAATAGTTAACAGAACCTGGTTCTCGTGTATTATTTAATCCTAAATAAAACAACGGAGAACCTGCAATGGCACAAACTGCCGCGATTATTCGTATAAAGAACCTTCGCTTACGTACATTTATCGGAATTAAAGACGAAGAGATTAACAACCGTCAGGATATCGTTATCAACGTGACGATCCATTACCCCGCTGATAAAGCGCGTACCAGCGAAGATATTAATGACGCGCTGAATTATCGTACCGTTACCAAAAACATCATTCAACACGTAGAGAATAACCGTTTCTCTTTGCTGGAGAAATTAACTCAGGATGTGCTCGATATCGCACGTGAACATCACTGGGTGACGTATGCTGAAGTGGAGATCGATAAACTTCACGCGCTGCGCTATGCCGATTCGGTATCCATGACCTTGAGCTGGCAGCGTTAACCGCTATATCGGGAGGCTGCATGAATATAGTGATCACCGGAGGGACAGGATTAATTGGTCGCCATTTAATCCCACGCTTGTTGGAACTGGGTCATCAGGTAACGGTGGTAACGCGTAACCCGCAGAAAGCCAGTTCCGTTCTCGGCTCCCGAGTGACACTATGGCAAGGGCTTGCCGATCAAAGCAACCTCAACAGCGTTGATGCAGTAATCAACCTGGCCGGAGAACCGATTGCTGATAAACGCTGGACTCGCGAGCAAAAAGATCGCCTCTGCCAAAGCCGCTGGAATATCACGCAAAAACTGGTGGATTTGATTAACGCCAGCGACACGCCGCCGTCAGTGCTCATTTCAGGCTCGGCGGCGGGATATTATGGTGACTTAGGTGAAGTCGTGGTCACTGAAGAAGAACCGCCACATAACGAATTTACCCATAAACTCTGCGCCCGTTGGGAGGAAATTGCCTGTCGGGCGCAAAGCGACAAAACACGAGTGTGCCTGCTGCGTACCGGCGTAGTACTGGCTTCGGATGGCGGTATCCTCGGCAAAATGCTGCCTCCGTTTCGCCTTGGCCTGGGCGGTCCGATAGGCTCCGGTCGGCAGTATCTGGCCTGGATTCATATTGATGATATGGTCAACGGTATTCTCTGGCTGCTGGATAACGAGCTGCGCGGGCCATTTAATATGGTCTCGCCATATCCGGTACACAATGAACAATTTGCCCATGCGCTTGGTCATGCGCTGCATCGCCCGGCGATTTTGCGCGTCCCTGCCACAGCTATTCGCTTGCTGATGGGGGAATCATCGGTTCTGGTATTGGGCGGACAACGCGCCTTGCCAAAACGGCTTGAAGAAGCGGGGTTCGCTT
Organism: Escherichia sp. MOD1-EC6475; assembly: GCF_003046645.1. Taxonomy (NCBI): domain Bacteria; kingdom Pseudomonadati; phylum Pseudomonadota; class Gammaproteobacteria; order Enterobacterales; family Enterobacteriaceae; genus Escherichia; species Escherichia sp. MOD1-EC6475. The sequence continues at coordinate 15,939 of NZ_PZKQ01000017.1, forward strand.
TTCGCTGGTACGATTTAGAAGAGGCGCTGGCGGATGTCGTTCGCTGATGTGGTTTACTGCAAACATCCGCCAGTTAATCCCAGTGTTACAGGATTAGTGGCTTTGCGCGATAAGATCGTCTGGCGAAAGTCTGGTCACCATCAGAACTAACTCTCTGTCTAACCCTCTCTCCAACATCTCCTGAGCAATACGCAGGGCTTCTTCGTGTTTGCCCTGCATTGCGCCTTCTTCACGTAATCTGTCAGCAATGGTCATCAGTTTCTCCTTTTCTTGTGGTGCGCGTTCCGTTATCTCACCAATAAATGCACGGAAACGCTGGGCATCCCCTGTTTGTAATACGTAATTAAACAGGGCTTTTAGCTGTCTGTCATTAGTGTTCCCTGTAACTAGCAGCGAAACAATTTGGTCGACTAATCCCAACAGATCGCGCTGACGAATATGTTTCTGAATTAACTCCAACAGCGCCATTTTGCGATGTTGCATAATCTCGTCATCCGGCACCACGGTAATATCCACCAACGGAAACGCTGATGAATATATTTTGCGGGCAATCGCAGGCTCGGCAAATTCATCAAGCCAGCAGAGTGAATATGGATAAGGGCTTCTGCAGCCATGATAAAACAGCATCGGGATCACCAATGGAAGCTCTTTATAGCCCGCATCAAGATGGTTTTGCATTGCCGCAATGGAATAACGCATCATGCGAAAAGCCATTAATTCTTCCGGCTTACTTTGGTGCTCTATCACTACATAAATATAACCCGCTCCCTCCTGCGTTTTCACAGACCACAAGAGGTCGGAATAATATTGCCGCAGGTCTTCATCAATAAAACTGTTTGGTTCCAGTTTAAGAGTCGTTAAATCACACAGTTTGCGCAGCGGCGCGGGAAGGTGAATATCAATAAAATCCCGCGCGGTGTCTGGATGGCGTAAAAAAGATTTAAATACCGCATCATGCGGCGTGGAAGTTGCCGATATTGTCATGGCGTTCCGTCACCCCTCAAATTTAAGATGACGCGACAATAACCACGATTAACACCCAATGCAGCAGGCAGTTTTTATCTTTGGACAGCGAATTCAGAAGTATTTTTAGCGGACTGCAACTTTTACATTTCAGCGGAAGCTGACTCGCAAATTCCCCCGGAAAATACTCCGGCAGCATTAGCCACCGGAGAGATAATTATTTCAGCGATCCCTTAAGGAACTGTTGCAGACGCGGACTTTGCGGGTTGCCGAATAACTGTTCTGGCGTACCCTCTTCTTCAATTTTCCCTTGATGAAGAAAAATTACATGCGTGGAGACGTGGCGGGCAAAGCCCATTTCGTGGGTCACTACCACCATGGTTTTCCCCTCTTCTGCCAGTTGCTGCATAATACGCAACACTTCGCCTACCAGTTCAGGGTCGAGCGCCGAGGTAGGTTCATCAAACAGTAAAACTTCCGGTTCCATCGCCAGCGCCCGCGCGATAGAAACACGCTGTTGCTGACCGCCGGAAAGATGCACCGGGTATTTACCCTGCGCACGTTCGTCTATCCCGACTTTCGCCAGATACTTCACCGCCCGCTCGCGCGCTTCCTGCTTGCTCAGGCCCAACACCTGAATCGGCGCTTCCATGACGTTTTCCAGTACCGTCATATGACTCCAGAGATTGAAGTGCTGGAACACCATGGTCAGGCGTGTGCGCAGTAAGCGCAGCTGATTTTTATCGGCGACTTTGAGTTGACCGTCTTTGTCACGCACCAGATTGATCGTCTGACCATTAACCACGATCGATCCTTCGCTCGGCTTTTCGAGGAAGTTAATGCATCGTAAAAAGGTACTTTTCCCCGATCCCGACGACCCGATGATGCTTATCACATCTCCGGCGTTCGCCTGCAGGGAAACCCCTTTCAGCACTTCATGTTCGCCGTAGCGTTTGTGCAAATCGATAACGTTTAATTTATTCTCGGACATCGTATTCTCAGTGCGTTGAAGAAGGTTTCACATGCTGCAACCAGCGTTTTTCCGCTTTACGGAACAGGCTTATCAGGACATAAGATATAATTAAATAGAGCACAGCGGCAATGCCGAAGGCGGTAAATGGTTGATAAGTGGCGGCGTTGATATCGCGAGCAATTTTCAGCAGATCCGGCACCGTGGCGGTGAAAGCCAGCGCAGTAGAGTGCAGCATCAGGATCACTTCGTTGCTGTATGCCGGTAACGCAATACGCAGCGCAGAAGGCAAAATAATGCAGCGATACATTTTAAAGGTCGAGAAGCCATAGGCTCTGGCGGCTTCAATTTCCCCATGCGGCACTGAACGAATTGCCCCGGCAAAAATCTCGGTAGTGTAAGCGCAGGTGTTAAGCGTCAGCGCCAGCACGGTACAGTTCAGGCCACTGCGGAAAAAGGCGTTAAGGAACTCGGTTCCCTTAACAATCTCCAGCGTGTACATGCCGGAATAGAACACCAGCAACTGAACATACAGCGGCGTACCGCGAAAAATATAGGTAAATAACCAGATTGGAAACTGGATGTATTTATTACTTGAGACGCGACCAATCGCCAGAAACAGCGCCAGGACTCCGCCTATCACTACCGACAAAATAAGCAGCCACAGAGTGATCGCCACACCAGTAAAGCGATAACCGTCGGTCCACAGCAGTGGTTTCCAGTATTCATGTAAGATTTCGATCACAGGTCAGCCCTCTTCACACCCACGGAGTAGCGGCGCTCAAGGAACAGCAGCACACCATTGGAAACGGTGGTGAAAACCAGATAAATCACGCCGCAGACGATGGCGAAATAGAACGGTTCCCAGGTACTTTTACCCGCAAGTTGCGTGGCTTTGACCACATCTTCCAGGCCGAGTAACGAAACCAGAGCGGTAGATTTAAGGATCACCTGCCAGTTGTTGCCAATGCCTGGCAGGGCGTAACGCATCATCGCCGGAAACATGATCCGCCGAAACACTTGCCCACGAGTAAAACCAAACGCCGTCGCCGCCTCTATATGCCCTTTCGGCACTGCCATAAAAGCACCACGGAACGTTTCGGTAAAATAAGCACCGTAGATAAAACCGAGAGTGATAATACCAGCGACCATCGGATCGATATCAATCTGCCCGACGCCCATCGCCTCCGTCACCGTGTTTAGCGCAATCTGCAAACCGTAGAAAATCAGCAGCATCAACACCAAGTCCGGCACGCCACGAATCAGCGTGGTGTACCCTTCGAAAATCAGCCCCGAAAGCCGATTTTGCGAGAGCTTACCGCCAGCGCCAATTAAACCGATGATTACAGCGAGCACTACAGAGCTGATCGCCAGCTCCAGCGTGACGAGCGCACCCTGTAAAATAACACCTGAAAACCCATACAACATGCTGCCTGTCCTGTCGTGTGTGGTGAATTACCGTCTCTTGTCTCCCTCCGGTTACCCGAAGGGAGCGGGCTTTCTTTCACCGATGGCGATTAACCACCATAAACATCAAAATCGAAGTACTTTTTCGCTAATTTCTCGTAAGTACCGTCAGCGCGCATTTCGGCAAAGGCTTTGTTCAGTGCCTCGCGCAGTTCGTTATCTTCTTTACGCAGGCCCATGCCGGTCCCTACGCCAAACAGTTTTTCATCTTTAACAGACGGACCACCGAATTTGTAATCTTTACCGACGGGTTGTTTGAGGAAACCTTCGCTGGCAGCGACCTCATCCTGGAACGCGGCATCAATACGTCCGGCAGTCAGGTCAGAATAAATGTTGTCCTGCCCCTGATACGAGACGATTTCAATGCCTTTTGGTGCCCAGTGTTCATTACCGAACGTCTCCTGAGTGGTGCCCTGCAATACGCCTACCCGTTTGCCTTTCAGCGACTCGACTGTCGGCTGAATGTCGGAATTTTTCGCCACCACCAGACGAGAATCGGCAGCGTACAGTTTGTCGGTGAAGGCAATTTCTTGCTGACGTTTTTCCGTAATGGAAAGCGATGACATGATGGCGTCAATCTTCTTCGCTTTTAAGGACGGGATTAACGCATCCAGCGGGTTTTCGACAAACGTACATTGCGTATTGATGCGCTTGCACAACTCCTTCGCCAGATCGATATCGAAGCCAACCAGTTCGCCTTGTGAATTTTTTGATTCAAATGGCGCATAGGTCGGATCGGTGCCGATGCGGATGTTTTGCGGGATCGCAGCAAACGCTGCAGTTGCGCTGGAGAAGGCCAGAACCAGAGAGAGCGATAGCACCAGTTTTTTCATAATGTCCTCAACTGACAGTCTTTTTATAGGGAATATTTACAGGTTTGTTACACTTATCGTGCCATAAAATTGACCATCAAGGCAAAATATCCCGCCCCGTTAGACGTATTATTTTTCATTAAAAATGCTTAAGTATGCATTTCAATGCACCACGATAGTGCAACAAACCTGGCGTGCACCATGATGATTCCCCATCAGGCGCTACTTCCCTGCGACGTATCAGTCACCATAGACATTAAAGTCGAAATACTTTTTCGCCATCTTGTCGTAGGTGCCGTCCTGACGCAGTTCGCCAAGCGCCTTATCAAAGGCGGCTTTCAGTTCGGCATCATCTTTACGTAGCCCTACGCCTGTACCATCACCGAAGTATTTTTTGTCTTTCACTGATGAGCCAGCAAAGGCGAACTCTTTACCGGCGGGTTGCTTGAGGAAACCTTCGCTGGCAGCCACTTCATCCTGCAGAGCGGCATCCAGACGACCTGCATCCAGATCGGAATAGACCAAATCCTGGTTAGCATAGGCCACCACATCGACGCCTTTACTGCGCCAGTTGTCATTAGCATACGCTTCCTGGGTGGAGCCTTGCAGCACGCCAACATGTTTACCTTTCAGTGAATCCAGCGTCGGCTGGATCGGCGAACCTTTGGCAGCAATCAAACGGGAATCTGCGGCGTACAGCTTGTCGGAGAAGGCAATCTCCTGCTGACGTTTATCGGTAATGGAGAGCGACGAAATAATGGCGTCGATTTTTTTCGCTTTCAGTGAGGGGATCAGCGCATCAAAGTCACTGGCAACCCAGGTACATTTCACCTGCATCCGTTTGCACATCTCGTTACCGAGATCGATATCAAAGCCAACAAAGTCACCTTTGGCATCTTTCGATGAGAACGGTGCATAGGTGGTATCCGTTCCGATACGTACCGTCTCCGGCAGCGCCGCATAGCTGGAAGCCGCTGCGGAGAGACCGACTAACAAAGACAGAGCGAGAATCGACTTCTTCATACATAACCCTCAAGTGAAATGGCTTTTTTATGTTGTGTATTGTGTTGTGTGTTGCAGGCTCTTTCATGCAGGTCTTATGCCATCTTGCCGACAGCAGAAACATTCGATGTTAAATATGTTAATAAGACGTTGCGTTATTGTCCTGAAGTTGAAGATAGCAGGTATGACGGTTCAATCGCAGCGTTTCGATTCAATGACAGGAACAAAATGTCGAGGATTTGATCGCGGTTGCAAAATTGCCCTGAAACAGGGCAACAGCAAAGTTATACGCCCTGCCAGCGGGCAAAGAGATCTTCGGGAAGGGTTATCGCAAACTGGTCAAGTACACGGTTAACCGTCTGATTTATCACATCATCAAGCGATTGTGGGCGATGATAAAACGCCGGAACGGGAGGCATAATCACCGCACCAATTTCCGCCGCCTGAGTCATTAACCGCAGGTGGCCTAAGTGCAATGGTGTTTCACGCACGCAGAGCACCAACGGGCGACGCTCTTTCAGCACCACGTCTGCCGCACGGGTCAGTAAACCATCGGTATAGCTATGGACAATGCCGGAAAGGGTTTTGATTGAACAGGGTAAAATCACCATCCCCAACGTCTGGAAAGAACCGGAAGAAATGCTGGCAGCAATATCGCGCGCATCGTGCGTCACATCGGCTAACGCTTGCACCTCGCGCAGGGAAAAATCCGTTTCGAGGGATAAGGTCTGGCGCGCCGCCTGGCTCATCACCAGATGCGTTTCAACATCTGCGACATCGCGCAGAACCTGTAATAAACGCACTCCATAAATCGCGCCACTGGCACCGCTGATGCCTACAATGAGTCGTTTCATAAATAGTTGCCCTGTCAAACTTGCAGGCAGACTTTGCAGGATTTCGGCGGGAGTTGCAAGTCAGGGTGCCAGACCGGCACCCTGCGTGAAGGCGTCATCCTTCGTTATGCATTTCCAGATTTTCTACTTCGTTCTGGCGCTGCACCGCTTTGGCGTCGTCATTACGTAAAGTATCGAGGAAATCGAGGTAGCCCTGATCAACATCTTTGGTGACGTAGACGCCGTTGAACACCGAGCATTCAAACTGCTGGATATCCGGGTTTTCAGCGCGAACGGCTTCGATCAGATCGTTGAGATCCTGGAAGATAAGCCCGTCAGCACCAATGATCTGGCGAATTTCATCCACTTCACGACCGTGGGCGATAAGCTCCGTGGCGCTCGGCATATCAATACCATAAACGTTCGGGAAGCGAATTTCCGGTGCCGCAGAGGCGAGGTAAACTTTCTTCGCTCCGGCTTCGCGTGCCATCTCGATAATCTGCTCAGAAGTGGTGCCACGGACGATGGAGTCATCAACCAGCAGGACGTTTTTATCACGGAACTCGGCGCGGTTGGCGTTCAGTTTACGGCGCACAGACTTACGGCGCAGCTGCTGACCCGGCATGATAAAGGTGCGGCCAACATAGCGGTTTTTGACGAAGCCCTGGCGGTACGGTTTACCCAGAATTCGAGCGATTTCCAGCGCGATATCGCAGGAAGTTTCCGGGATTGGAATAACCACGTCGATATCCAGATCTTCCCATTCACGGGCAATTTTTTCGCCAAGTTTCGTGCCCATATTGACGCGGGCGCTGTAAACAGAAATTTTGTCGATGAACGAGTCCGGGCGGGCGAAGTAAACATACTCAAACAGGCACGGATTGCTGACCGGATTGTCGGCACACTGGCGGGTAAACAACTGTCCGTCTTCAGTGATGTAAATCGCTTCACCAGGAGCGACATCACGCAGGAACTCAAAGCCCAGGGTGTCGAGCGCAACGCTTTCAGAAGCGACCATATATTCTGTGCGATTCTCATCAATATCGCGCTTCCCTAACACCAGCGGACGAATGCCGTTAGGATCGCGAAACGCGACCATACCGTGGCCGATAATCATCGCCACACAGGCATACGCGCCACGGATCTGGCGGTTTGTGGCGGCAATGGCGGCAAAAATGTTGTCGGCTTCCAGCGGGTAATGGCGAAAGTTGTCCAGTTCACTGGCGAAGATATTGAGCAGAATTTCCGAGTCGGAAGTAGTGTTGATGTGGCGGCGTTTTTCTTCAAACAGCTTTTTACGCAACTCGTGAGCGTTAGTCAGATTGCCATTATGGGCAAGCGTGATGCCATACGGGGAGTTAACGTAAAACGGCTGTGCTTCAGAGGCGCTGGAGCTGCCAGCCGTAGGGTAACGCACATGACCAATGCCCATATTGCCCTGCAAACGCTGCATATGGCGAGCTTCAAATATATCGCTCACCAGACCGTTCGCTTTACGCAAACGGAAGCAGTTATTGGCATCAATGGTGATGATGCCAGCGGCATCCTGACCGCGATGCTGAAGCACCGTTAAGGCATCATAAATCGATTGGTTAACCGGCATAACACCGGCGATACCGACAATACCGCACATACGTCTTTTTCCTCGTTAAGCCACATCTCAGAACCGTTAGATCCTGGGCAAGAAACTTGACGAGCTTTGCAGATAATCAAAAAACCATCTGATGATAAAACTGAACTGCGGGATCAGCTGTGATTTGCTCCAGTCTTCGCTTTTCGACACTCCGGTAAAGGAGTCGAGAAAGAAAAGAATGGCAGCAACAATCAGCACACCACGCAACGCACCGAAACAGACGCCCAGCACCCGATCGGTGCCTGACAACCCTGTTTTCTCCACTAGCTGGCCTATCACGAAGTTCACGATAGCGCCAACGATAAGTGTGGCAATAAACAGTACCGCGATGGCAATCCCATTTCGAACCAGTTCGTCTTCAAAGCCCGTAAACCAGGGTGACAGGTAAGTGTAGTAATGACTGGCGACAAAGAAAGCACACCCCCATGTCACCAGCGATAACGCTTCACGAACAAAGCCACGGATCAGGCTAACCAGAGAGGAAAAAGCAATCACCGCGATTATGGCGTAATCAATCCAGACCATATGTGTCCCACGATTTTACGCCCTGTCATCCTGTTCGGGGCGCATTCTAACAGAAAAAGAAAACGTTTGCGTAGGGATTTCCTTCCCACGCATCAATAAAAATGGCGCTGAAAAAATATTCAACGCCATCGGTTTTTTTGCCTTTGCGGCATCGGGCAATACGTGTCGGATGCGGCGTGAACGCCTTATCCGACCTACAGGGCTGCTCCTGTTCGGGCCTGATAAGATCGCATCAGGCAAAACCGTATTAATTCGGCGTATAGCCCATTACCACGCCGCTTAAGCCAGAAAGTTGCTTCAGCTCACCCAGCGAGCCTTTCAGCTTCTCTTTCGAAGCATCCGGCCCAACCAGAATACGGGTAATTTTACCCTGTACTGGCGTTGACGGCGACGTATAAACCCGGTATCCCGCACCGCGCAATTTACCAACAATCTCATTCACTTTGTCGGCATTTTTCAGCGCGCCCAGTTGCACAACATAGGCTTTACCCGTCGGTGCAGCTTTTTCCTCCACGACCGGTTTCGGTTCTGGCTTCGGCGCAGGCGGTGCTTCTACTTTCGGCTTAGGCGGCTCCACCGGTTTTGGTTTCGGTGGAGCGACCGGTGCAGGTTCCGGTTCAAACTCGGTATTATTGGCCGCAATAATTGCCGGATCGAGCGAAGGTGCCGCAGCATCGCCCGCACGCACCTCCTCTGCAGCCCCTTCAGGCGGCTGTGTCGGCAATGCCTGGGTAGCGGCTGGCATCATATCAGGCTCATCGCGATCGCCCGCTTTAGGCACCAGCGGGATTGCCGCGAACTCATCCTGATAATGTTTTTTCTGCCCGTCCAGCAGCCCTGGCAGCACAATCACTCCCAGCGCCACCAGCACTATTGTGCCAACTAACCGATTCTGAAACTTACTCGCCACCGCTTCTCCTCGCGTCAATCACTTCCATGACATGTGCGACCGTGTGGAATGAACCACACACCAGCACGGTATCTTCCGGTTTAGCGTCCGCCATTGCGGCATCCCATGCCTGCGCAACGCTATCAAATGATTTGCCGTAACCCAAATGCTCAAGCAGTTGTTCTGCCGTGGCACCGCGCGGCCCTTCCAGTGGCGCACAATACCAGTCATCCACCACGCTTTTCAACCAGGCCAATGTCCCAGCAATATCTTTATCATGTAGCATACCGATTACTGCCAGTACGCGCCCGTTTTTCGGTAACGCTTTCATACGCCCGGTAAGATATTCTGCCGCATGGGGATTATGGGCGACATCAAAAATGACGCGTGGCGACTCGCTCACAATCTGGAAACGTCCCGGCAAAATTGCGCTGACAATACCATCGCGAATTGCCTGCTCACTGACCTCCAGGCCGCTGGCACGCAGCGCCGCCAGCGCCGTTGCGGCATTCGGTTGTGGGACAAGCGGTAACGGCAGGTTTTCCAGCGTACCGTGTGCGTCGGTAAACGACCAGTCATGGTCGCTGACGGAATAATTCCACTCTACGCCTCGACGTCGCAACAGTGCGCCCTTCTCATGCGCCACATCGGCGATGGTGTACGGCATTTCAGGTTCACCAACGATCGCCGGTCTTTCACTGCGGAAGATCCCTGCTTTCTCGCGACCAATGCTTTCGCGATCTGGCCCCAGCCAGTCGGTATGATCCAGCGCAATGCTGGTCACCACGGCCACATCAGCATCGACAATATTGGTGGCATCCAGACGACCACCCAGCCCCACTTCCAGAATTACCACATCAAGTTGCGCCTGTTTAAACAGCCACAGCGCCGACAACGTGCCGTATTCAAAATAGGTCAGGGAAATATCACCGCGTGCCGATTCAATCTCAGCAAAAGAGGCGGTGTGAGCCGATTCTGGTAGTTCCTGACCCTGTACACGAACGCGCTCGGTATAACGCACCAGATGCGGCGAACTGTAAACACCCACTTTGTACCCTGCCGCCATGAGTATCGATTCCAGCGTGCGGCAGGTTGTGCCTTTGCCATTAGTACCCGCAACGGTAAACACAAACGGTGCTGGTTTCAGAACGCCGAGACGCGCTGCCACCTGGCTTACGCGCTCAAGGCCGAGATCGATAGTCTTACTGTGCAGGTTTTCCAGATAAGAAAGCCACGAAGCCAAAGGCGACGCGGCTTGAGGTGTGCGTTTGATAATCATGGTATCCGCTGATTCATTACGGGGATAATAGCAAAAGGGCAGAGCCAGCGGCCCTGCCCTTATCAGTTATCAGGCCTCAGGTTCCTGATCCGGTGCTGGTGGCACCACTTCGCCTTCACGTGGCGCTTCAGGATTTGGCGCTGGCAGATTCATCAGCTTCGCCAGAATGCTCGCCAGTTTCAGGCGCATTTCCGGACGGCGGACGATCATGTCGATCGCGCCTTTTTCGATCAGGAACTCACTGCGCTGGAATCCCGGCGGCAGTTTTTCGCGAACGGTCTGTTCAATAACACGCGGGCCGGCAAAGCCGATCAACGCTTTCGGTTCAGCAATATTGAGATCGCCAAGCATCGCGAAACTTGCAGAAACGCCGCCCATGGTCGGATCGGTCAGTACGGAAATGTACGGCAGACCGCGCTCTTGCATTTTCGCCAGCGCCGCAGAGGTTTTCGCCATCTGCATCAGCGACATCAGCGCCTCTTGCATACGTGCGCCACCAGAGGCGGAAAAGCAGATAAGCGGGCAGTTGTCTTCCAGCGCCTGCTCAACGGCACGCACAAAACGAGCACCCACTACGGATCCCATTGAACCGCCCATAAAGGCAAATTCGAAGGCAGCAGCAACGACCGGCATTCCATACAGGGTGCCTTTCATTACTACCAGCGCGTCTTTTTCGCCGGTTTCTTTCTGTGCTGATGCCAGACGATCTTTATACTTTTTGGAGTCACGGAACTTCAGCACATCTTTCGGCTCAAGCTCGCTACCCAGCTCCACAAGGCTTCCTTCATCTAACAGGCTATGCAGGCGATTACGCGCCGTCATACGCATGTGATGGTCACACTTCGGACAGACCTCAAGATTACGTTCCAGCTCTGCACGGTATAAAACCTGACCGCAGCTATCACACTTAGTCCACACACCTTCAGGAATACTTGCCTTGCGGGTGGGAGTAATGTTGCTTTTAATTCGTTCAATCCAGCTCATTAGGGACCTTTCTGTCTGAACCTGGTTCGATGCCAGTTTTATCTTTGGGGACGCATAATGCCATTTTTGCCCCCAACAGACCATCAATGTTGCACATTAAAACATAACAGCCCGAAACTTTGGATAAAAAAGTGGTCGAACCGCCGAGTTACTTTATTTTGCGGCGCGTGCCGCAGCGCGTTTGTGACGGATAATTTCGATGACGCCCGGCAATATGGAAACCACAATAATCCCGACGATCAGCAGCTTAAGGTTATCCTGAACCATTGGGATTGTACCGAAGAAATAGCCTGCGTAGGTAAAAAGCAGTACCCATAACAGCGCGCCGATCACATTGTAAGCGGCGAAATGACGGTACGACATGTGGCCCATCCCCGCAACGAACGGGGCGAACGTTCTGACGATCGGCACAAAACGGGCGAGAATAATGGTTTTGCCGCCGTGTTTCTCATAAAACTGATGCGTTTTGTCGAGATAGCTACGACGGAAAATTTTCGAGTTCGGATTACTGAATAATTTCTCACCGAACAACCGTCCGATGGTGTAGTTGACTGCATCACCAACAATCGCGGCGATTAACATCAGTATGACCATCATATGAACATTGAGATCGTTGGTTTCAAGCGAAGCCAGTGCTCCAGCGACAAACAACAGCGAATCTCCCGGCAGAAACGGTGTCACCACCAGACCAGTTTCACAGAACAAAATCAAAAACAGGATTGCATAAACCCAGACGCCATACTCTGCGACCAGCTCCGCCAGATGCACATCAATGTGCAGGATAAAATCGATGAGGAAATAAATCAGGTCCATAATTGCCTATGCCTTTTGCTCTTACTCTTTCAGGCCGTAACTGCGTTGGCTACGACCTGAAATGTTCAGAGCATTATTCTCATTAGTCCGCCAGAAATAGCGGGCCCATTGGCGGCTTTGGAAGATCAAATCGGTCAGGGTAATCCACCGCAACCAGATACAGACCTTCCGCTTTCGCCGTTGCTGCCGCCAGCGTTCTGTCCTTTGCCGCCAACAGCTCTGCTATCCAGCTCTCTGGCTGGTTGTGGGCACCGACCTCCATCAGGCTGCCAACAATATTCCTCACCATATGGTGTACAAAGGCATTCGCTTTGATATCTACCACCACATAAGGACCGTGACGCGTGACATTAATATGCATAACGTTGCGCCACGGGGTTCGGGACTGGCACTGCACCGCACGGAACGAGGTGAAATCATTCTCGCCCAGCAAGCATTGCGCAGCCCGATGCATCCGTTCAGCGTCCAGCGGTTCGTAAAAATGGGTTACCCCTTTACTCAGTACCGCCGGGCGCAGCCGATGATTGTAGATGATGTAGCGATAACGGCGAGCCGTGGCGCTAAATCGGGCATGAAAATCATCAGGTACAGCTTTAACCCAACGCACGGCGATGTCACCAGGTAAATTCGCATTTACGCCCAACGTCCACGCAGCGTCTTTGCGCTGCGCGGTGGTTTCGAAATGCACAACCTGCCCGGTGCCGTGTACACCTGCGTCAGTACGCCCGGCGCAGAAGACGGTAATCGGTTCGTTCGCCACCTGGGAGAGCGCCTTTTCCAGCTTCTCCTGCACACTGCGGACTTCGTTCTGCCGTTGCCAGCCGTAATACTTACTGCCGTCGTACTCAATGCCCAGCGCAATTTTATAAACTGGCGGTTGTTGCTGGTCGGACATTAGTACAGGTACTCCTGCACCAGTTTTTCAGCGATCTTCACTGCCATCAATGCGCCGCCAAAGCGAACGTTATCAGCCACCGACCAGAACTGAATTTGTTCCGGCATACCATAGTCATTACGCACGCAACCAACAGAAAGATGCGGCGACCCGGAAGCATCGCCCACCTGCGTTGGAAATTCATTCTCTTCAGAAAGCTCAATATCTTCGCTTTGAGCAAACGCATCACGCGCTTCTTCCGCCGCCAGCGGACGCAGTGCTTCAAAGTTGACCATCTGAGCATGACCATAAAATACCGGTGCCTGGACGATGCTTGCCGAAATCATCAGCCCTTCGTCCTGCAGGATTTTGCGTACTTCGTCAACGATACGACGTTCTTCACGCACGCTACCTTCGCTATCCGGCAGTAACGGCAGCATGTTGAACGCCAGCTGACGACCAAAGAAATCTTCTTCATCAATCGGAATACCGTTGAGCAATTTCGCGCTCTGCCCTGCTAACGCATCGACCGCTTTTTTACCCTGGGCGGAGGCAGAAATCAGGCTGGTGACGCTGATACGAGACAAACCGCCCTGATCGATTAACGGTTTCAGTGCTGCCAGTAACTGACTGGTCAGGCTATCAGGAACAGCAATAACGTTGCGATTACGGTAGTCCGTCAGTACAAAAGGATTCACTTCCGGCACCACCAGCGGTACGTCGGGTTCGAGAGCAAACAATCCGCTGCTGTCGATCACCAGACAACCCGCGTTGGTCGCTTCTTCAACCCAGGCAGCGGTCGCTTCTTTGCCTGCGACAAAAAATGCAAGTTGCGCCTGCGTCCAGTCAAATTCAGCGGCATCCTGCACGGTGATTGTCTTACCACCAAAGCGCAGATGTTCACCTGCGCTTTCGTTACGTGCCAGTGCATAAATTTCCCCAACCGGGAACTGACGTTCAGCCAGCGTTTCAAGCAGGGCTTCGCCCACAGCGCCAGTTGCGCCCAGGACGGCAATGTTCCAGCCTTCAGACATGGTGGTTTACTCCAGAAATAGCAAAGCTCCCTGCCAATATTACAGCAGAGAGCATGAAGAAGAGATTAACGTGCCGGATGATGAACGGCGTTAAAACCCAGTTTACACAGTAATGCCGCCGCGCTGGCGTCATCACAGATCACATACAGAGACGACCATTCACGGCGCTCAAGGTAGTTTTTGCGCAGTTTATCAAACTCACCCGGTATCCCGGCGACTTTACGCAGCGGTGCGTCATCGCGGCGCACATCATACACCAAATGCACCAGCCTTTTCAGCGTTGGCTGATCGAGCGAGCCATGCAGCGTAATGCGACCAAACTCTGGCGTTGGCAATAAGGTATCCAGCGCAACGTGCTGCTCATGACCAATAAATTTGCTGTATGCTTCAAATACTTGTGTGGTTCCGCGCGCTTTTCCTTCCAGGGTATAACCGGCGATATGCGGCGTGCCGATATCCACTTTCTTCAACAGTTCTACGTTGAGTTCCGGCTCCCCTTCCCAGACATCCAGCACCACGCTTAACTTCTGGCCTTCGTTCAGGCAAGTCAATAACGCGGTATTATCAACGACCGCGCCACGGCAAGCGTTAATCAAAATCGTCCCTGGCTTCAGGCGGCGGATCAATTTTTCATCCGCCAGATGTAGCGTTTTGTACGGCCCATCTTTAAAGAGCGGTGTATGGAAAGTCAGAATATCCGCGTGCTGAACCAGCTCATCAAGAGAACGGAAATCTCCCTCATCCCCACGATCGGCGCGTGGCGGATCGCAAAGCAAGGTTTTAATCCCCAACGCCTCCAGCCGCGCCTGTAATCGACGACCGACATTACCGACGCCCACAATCCCCACGGTACGGTCATGCAGTGAAAATCCATCGCGTTCGGCAAGCATCAGCAATGACGAGAAAACGTATTCCACTACCGCAATCGCATTACAGCCAGGTGCCGCAGAAAAACCAATTCCCGCCTGCTTCAACCATGCCTCATCAACATGGTCTGTCCCTGCCGTGGCAGTGCCAACAAATTTTACCGGTTTCCCCGTCAGCAGCGACGCGTTCACTTTTGTGACTGAACGCACCATCAGCGCATCTGCATCATCCAGTTCAGCGACTGGAATTGGACGCCCCGGAACCGCTTTCACCTCACCCAGACGGCTAAATAATTCGCGGGCATAAGGCATATTTTCATCAACAAGGATTTTCACGTTTGTGCTACCTGTATGAGAACGAGAGTTAACCGGACAAGTGTGCCATAATCTCGCGGCCAGGCATACTTGCGATGATTTCAGGTATAAGGATACGTAATGATACAACCTCTTTCAGGCCTTCCACCTGCGCAACCACCAGGTCAGGGGGATAACCTGTCGTCTGGCGCAGGCAATCAGCCTTTATCCAGCTTGCAACGTACCGCGTTGGAAAGTTTGATGACCAAAATAACTTCGCTGACGCAACAGCAGAGAGCGGAATTGTGGGCCAATATAAAGCACGACATCGGTCTGCCGGGTGATTCACCTTTGCTTTCACGCCACTTCCCGGCCGCAGAACAAAACCTTGCGCAACGTCTGCTGTCTGCGCAAAAAAGTTATTCTGTCCGCCAACTTCTGGCTCAATTGGGGGAGTATTTACGTCTGGGGAATAATCGTCAGGCCGTCACGGATTATATCCGGCATAATTTTGGTCAGACGCCGCTGAATCAACTCTCACCAGAGCAGTTAAAAACCGTCCTGACTCTGCTACAGGAAGGGAAGATGGTTATCCCGCAGCCGCAACAGCGCCAGGCGACCGATCGACCTTTATTACCAGCGGAGCACAATACGCTCAAACAACTGGTCACAAAACTCGCGGCAGCCACGGGGGAACCCAGTAAACAGATCTGGCAATCGATGCTGGAACTTTCAGGGGTGAAAGATGGCGAGTTGATTCCGGCGAAACAGTTTAATCATCTGGTCACCTGGTTACAGGCGCGTCAGGCGTTAAGTCAGCAACACACACCGACGCTGGAGTCGCTCCAGATGGCGCTAAAACAGCCACTGGATGCCAGCGAGCTGACGGTATTATCGACCTATGTTGAGCAAAAGTATGGCCTTTCTACGCATTCAGCCCTGACTTCTGCACAGGCCGAGGATATCCTTAACCAGCTCTATCAGCGGCGGGTAAAAGGCATTGAACCGCGTGATATTCAACCGCTGTTCAATCCCTTTACCCCATTAATTGACACGATACAAAAAATGTCAATGCGCCCCAGCTTGTGGATATTATTCGTCGTCATCATTGTGATGTTGTTTTGGCTGGTGAGTTAACCCCGGCGAAATGCCAGTATCGTCACGATAATCCCCAGCACCGCCGATATCGCCCCGGCAAGAAATACCGAAGAGTAGCCAAACGAGGTCGCCAGCACTCCCGCCAGCGGCCCGGAAACGCCGAGGGCGATATCCTGAAACGCGGCATAGCCGCCGAGCGCAGTACCGCGAACCTGGGAAGGAACACGTTTAACCACTTCCACACCCAGCGCAGGGAAAATAAGCGAACACCCAGCTCCGGTTAACGCCGCGCCAGCTAACGCGACCCACGCCCCCGGCGCCTGCCAGAGCAGCAACAGTCCTACCGTTTCCACCAGCAGAGAGACAATCGCCACTTTTACGCCGCCAAAACGGTCTGGCATCCAGCCAAACATCACGCGCATAACGACAAATGCGCCGCCAAAGGCAGTGAGCGTAAAGCCCGCCATCGCCCATCCTTTGCTGGCAAAGTAAAGTGAAACAAAAGTCCCGATAACCGCAAAGCCAACACCCTGAAGCGCCAGTCCTAGCCCTGGTTTCCAGATAAGCCCAACAACGCTCCACAGCGATGGGCGTTCTCCCGCCATTGCCGGTACTTTGCGTACTGTGCCATTGCAGCCCCACGCCAGTAAGGGTAATGCCATTGTGGTGAGCGCCAGTGCGGCAAAACCATAATGGCTATGAATCAGTAAGCCAAGCGGTGCGCCGACTGCCAGTGCGCCGTAAATGGCCATTCCGTTCCAGGACATCACTTTACCAGAGTGTTTCGGCCCGACAATGCCTAATCCCCATGTCAAAGCCCCTGTCAGCAACTGACTTTCACCAAAGCCAAGAATCAAACGTCCGACAACCAGCAGAGTAAATTTAATCGGTGCAGAGACGGGTAAAAGCGCCGCCAGCAGCAACGCGCCGCCAGCCAGACCACAAGCTAACATCCCCTGAAGCGCCGAACGTTTTGCGCCATATTGATCGGCCAGCCGCCCGGCGTAACCACGCGTCAGCACCGTAGCCAGAAACTGAATGCCGACGGCAATCCCGACCATGGTGTTGCCATAGCCCAGTTCATGATGAACAAACAGCGGGATAACCGGCAACGGTAACCCTACGGTCATGTAAGTTAGAAAAACCGCAAAGGCGATACGAAAGAGTGAAAAATTGGCAGAAGATCGTGTTTCTGTTTGGCTTACAGCAGTCATGCATTACTCCAGAATGCAGCGCAAGGCGAGGAGTGTCCCCGTCTCATCTCTCTGGTTTTCAGGGTTACGGTGCGTCGCGTACGTGTTTTCAGAAGGCAATTGACAAAGCGGGAAGTTTGCCTGGAAGCGGCAGCGATTGTCAACGATGTGAAAAAGGGAACCATCAGGTTCCCTTTTGCGTTGCTGTCGGATGCGACGCTGGCGCGTTTTATCCGACCGACTCTACCTATTAATCTTTCAGCTTACGCATTACCAGCGTGGCGTTAGTGCCGCCGAAGCCGAAGCTGTTAGACATAACGGTGGTCAGTTCGCGATCGGTTGTTTCGGTCACGATGTTCAGACCCGCCGCCTGCTCGTCCAGCTCCTCAATGTTGATGCTCGGGGCGATAAAGCCGTGTTCCAGCATCAGCAGAGAGTAGATAGCTTCCTGCACACCCGCCGCGCCCAGTGAGTGACCGGTCATTGCTTTGGTTGCAGAAATTGCCGGGCTCTTGTCGCCAAACACTTCACGGATAGCCGCCAGCTCTTTCACGTCGCCAACCGGAGTTGAAGTACCGTGAGAGTTCAGGTAGTCGATTGGGGTATCAACGCCGTGCATCGCCATCTTCATGCAGCGAACTGCGCCTTCACCAGACGGAGCAACCATATCTGCGCCATCAGACGTTGCGCCGTAGCCAACGATTTCAGCGTAAATGTGAGCGCCACGTGCCAGAGCGTGTTCCAGCTCTTCCACCACGACCATACCGCCGCCGCCAGCAATAACGAAACCGTCACGATGAGCGTCATAAGTACGGGAGGCTTTTTCCGGGGTGTCGTTGTATTTGGTAGACAGCGCGCCCATTGCGTCGAATTCGCACGCCATTTCCCAGCACAGCTCTTCGCCGCCGCCAGCAAACACGATATCTTGTTTGCCCAGTTGGATCTGCTCGACTGCGTTACCGATACAGTGTGCGGAAGTCGCACACGCGGAGCTGATGGAGTAGTTAACACCGTGAATTTTAAACGGTGTGGCGAGGCAGGCAGAAACGCCAGATGCCATCGCTTTGGTGACCACATACGGGCCAACCGCTTTCAGGCCGCGCGGGCCACGCATTGCGTCAGCACCGAACACCTGGAAACGCGGGGAACCGCCGCCGGAACCTGCAATCAGGCCAACGCGCGGGTTATTCTGGTAAGCTTCCGGAGAGAGGCCAGCATCTGCAATTGCCTGCTCCATAGAAAGGAATGCATAGATGGATGCGTCGCTCATAAAGCGCACAACTTTGCGGTCAATGAGGCCAGTGGTATCCAGTTTTACGTTGCCCCAGACGTGGCTACGCATGCCGGAATCCTTCAGCTCCTGAGAGAAAGTGATCCCTGAGCGTCCTTCACGCAGAGATGCCAGGACTTCCTGCTGGTTATTACCGATGCTGGAAACAATGCCCAGGCCAGTAATCACTGCACGTTTCATTCAATACCTCTGTAAGTCGCACATAGAGTAAGTTTCGAATGCACAATAGCGTACACTTGTACGCCGAACAAGTCCGATCAGACAATTTATAGAGAAATTTGCGCGGCCTGACACACATCGCTAAGATCGAGCCACCGCCTGTAAGACGAGTAACTTACGTGAAACACTACTCAATACAACCTGCCAACCTCGAATTTAATGCTGAGGGTACACCTGTTTCCCGAGATTTTGACGATGTCTATTTTTCCAACGATAACGGGCTGGAAGAGACGCGTTATGTTTTTCTTGGGGGTAACCAATTAGAGGCACGTTTTCCTGCTCATCCAGATCCTCTGTTTGTGGTAGCGGAGAGCGGCTTCGGCACCGGATTAAACTTCCTGACGCTTTGGCAGGCATTTGATCAGTTTCGCCAGGCGCATCCGCAGGCACAATTGCAGCGATTGCATTTCATTAGTTTTGAGAAGTTTCCCCTCACCCGTGCTGATTTAGCGTTAGCGCATCAACACTGGCCGGAACTGGCGCCGTGGGCGGAACAACTCCAGGCGCAGTGGCCTTTACCCTTGCCCGGTTGCCATCGTTTATTGCTCGATGAAGGACGCGTAACGCTGGATTTATGGTTTGGCGACATTAACGAACTGACCAGCCAACTGGACGATTCGCTGAATCAAAAAGTGGATGCCTGGTTTCTGGACGGTTTTGCGCCTGCGAAAAACCCGGATATGTGGACGCAAAACCTGTTTAACGCCATGGCACGTCTGGCGCGTCCTGGCGGCACGCTGGCGACCTTCACATCTGCCGGATTTGTCCGTCGCGGTTTGCAGGAAGCCGGATTCACAATGCAAAAGCGTAAGGGCTTTGGGCGGAAACGGGAAATGCTTTGCGGCGTGATGGAACAGACATTACCACTCCCCTCCTCCACGCCGTGGTTTAACCGTACAGGTAGCAGCACACGGGAAGCCGCAGTTATCGGCGGCGGTATCGCCAGCGCGTTATTGTCTCTGGCGCTGTTGCGGCGCGGCTGGCAGGTAACGCTTTATTGCGCGGATGATACCCCTGCGCTGGGTGCTTCTGGCAATCGCCAGGGGGCGCTGTATCCGTTGTTGAGCAAACATGATGAGGCGCTGAACCGCTTTTTCTCTAATGCGTTTACTTTTGCTCGTCGGCTTTACGATTTATTGCCCGTTAAATTTGATCATGACTGGTGCGGCGTCACGCAGTTAGGCTGGGATGAGAAAAGCGAGCATAAAATCGCGCAGATGTTGTCGATGGATTTACCCGCAGATCTGGCGATGGCGGTCGATGCAAATGAGATTAAAGGCGTTACAGGTGTTGCGACAAATTGTGGTGGTATCACTTATCCGCAAGGCGGCTGGCTGTGTCCGGCAGAACTTACCCGTAATGTGTTGGAACTGGCGGAACAGCAAGGTTTGCAGATTCGTTATCAGCATCAGTTAAAGGATTTATCCCGTAAAGATGATAAGTGGCAACTGACATTTGCGGATAGTCAGCAAACGATGCATAGCGTGGTGGTACTGGCGAACGGGCATCAAATTAGCCGTTTCAGCCAAACATCGCCTCTGCCGGTGTATTCAGTTGCCGGGCAGGTTAGCCATATTCCGACAACGCCGGAACTGGCGAAGCTGCGGCAGGTGCTGTGTTATGACGGTTATCTCACGCCACAAAATCCGGCGAATCAGCATCATTGTATTGGTGCCAGTTACCATCGCGGTAGTGAGGACACGGCGTACAGTGAAGATGATCAGCTGCAGAATCGCCAGCGGTTGATTGATTGTTTCCCGCAGGCGCAATGGGCGACAGAAGTCGATGTCAGTGAAAAAGAGGCTCGTTGCGGTGTGCGTTGTGCTACCCGCGATCATCTGCCAATGGTGGGAAATGTGCCCG
Organism: Escherichia sp. MOD1-EC6475; assembly: GCF_003046645.1. Classification (NCBI taxonomy): domain Bacteria; kingdom Pseudomonadati; phylum Pseudomonadota; class Gammaproteobacteria; order Enterobacterales; family Enterobacteriaceae; genus Escherichia; species Escherichia sp. MOD1-EC6475. The sequence goes on from NZ_PZKQ01000017.1 coordinate 36,841, forward strand.
ATTATGACGCAACGCTCGCGGAATATGCCTCGCTGGCGGAACAGAAAGATGAAGCGGTAAGCGCGCCGATTTATGACGATCTGTTTATGCTTGCAGCTTTGGGTTCGCGTGGTTTGTGTTCTGCCCCACTGTGTGCCGAAATTCTGGCGGCGCAGATGAGCGACGAACCGATTCCGATGGATGCCAGTACGCTGGCGGCGTTAAACCCGAATCGGTTATGGGTACGGAAATTGTTGAAAGGTAAAACGGTGAAGTCCGGGTAATCAGCTTTGCCATTGTTTGTCGGATGCGGCGTAAACGCCTTATCCGACCTACGGTAACATGCAGGCCTGATAAGACGCGGCAAGCGTCGCATCAGGCATAGTGCTCCAGACGCCAACAACTTACTGCTGTGAAGCCTGCTGAAACAGGTTTTCCCACATATCGGTCACCAGCGCCTGGTCACGCGGCGACAACTCACCTGCGCCAATGGCTTTTTCCAGACTCTGGCTAACGGTTGTATGCACCGCCTGGGCGGAGTGGTCATCACCACTTTCCAATTCTGCGATGGCTAATGTCAGGTGGCCACGCAAATATCCACTGGCAAACAACTCATCATCACTGGCATGGTCAACCATACCGTCGATTAATGCCAGAATGCGTGATTCAAACTCCGCGATCATCTTCTTTCCTCATTGTAAAACGTGGCGCTGGCTTCAGTTGAGCTCTTCCGGCCACGGGAACTGTTCCGCCGTAAGTTCCGGCGTGTGATAATAATTTTGTAATGCGTTTATGAAGCGTGCCGGACGTTCGGGAATACCGTTTGCCAGATAATCCATGACCTGAGCATGTACCCGCCGTTGAAACACCACGCGATCCGGTTCGAAGTCGCCTTCCAGATTGTCGCAGCTAACATTAAACGGATATCCCGCCGCCACGCAGAACAACCAGTCGAGCGCCTGCGGCTTAACTTCAACATCTTCAAACTGGCTTTGCGTCTGGGCATCGCGTCCGTCCGGGCAATACCAGTAACCGAAATCAACCAGTTCACGGCGGGCTTTCCCGGCAATACACCAGTGCGAAATCTCGTGGATGGCGCTGGCATAAAAACCATGAGCAAAGACGATTCGGTTATACGGTACTTCCGCATCAGCAGGAAGATAGATCGGCTCGTCGTCGCCTTTAATCAGACGGGTATTAAATTCATCGGCAAAGCAGCCATTAAAAATTTCAATCAACTGCTCGTAGTGGTGTGTACTGTTCATTAGTTCATCCCCAACCAGTGGAGGATCTCCTGTCCGTGGCTATCGTAAAGTAATTTGGCACTCATCACCGCCGAGACGATAACAATCATCGGGCGGATCAGCTTTTGTCCTTTGCTCAACACCAGTCTTGAACCCATGCGCGCGCCGAGGAACTGCCCCACCAGCATCACAAAGCCCGTCGCCCAAATCACTTTGCCGCCGAGAATAAACAGCAACAGGCCGCCGATGTTTGAGGTTGCGTTGAGTAATTTGGCGTGGGCGGTGGCTTTGGCAAGATTAAATCCGCACAGCGTAACGAAGGCCAGCGCATAAAACGATCCGGCTGCCGGACCAAAGAATCCATCGTAAAAACCGACACAACCACCGGCAATTAACGCGAAAGGTAGGCCGTACATCCGGCGCTGGCGATCTTCTTCTCCCAGTTTGGGCATCAGCAAGAAATAGAGACCGATACAAATCACCAGGATGGGTAAAATCTGCCGTAGCACATCAGCCTGCACGTACTGCACCAGCAATGCGCCGCTCATTGAACCAACAAAGGTCATGGCGATATTGAGTTTCTGATCGCTTAAGCTGACGACTTTGCGGCGAATAAAATAGATAGTAGCGGAAATAGAGCCACCGCAGGCTTGCAGTTTATTGGTTGCCAGCGCGTTAGCCGGAGACATCCCCGCCGCCATCAATGCCGGAATGGTGAGTAACCCACCGCCACCGGCAATCGAGTCAATAAATCCCGCCAGCATGGCGACAAAAAAGAGAACGCCCAGCAATAGCGGGGAGACCATAAACAGGCTATTAAACGTTTCCATTAGATCACGTGCTCATCCAGTAGCGCCTGGCAGGAAGGCGGCAACGGAGGCGGTGTCTTCTTCTCAGGCTTGGTTGTTCCTGGTTTCGGTGGTTCAAACCAGCTTTGCAGTTCTGCCCCGCAGCCATCGCCCGGCGGCGGTAAAGGTTGATCTTCACACTCCAGACTATCGGCAGGACAACGTAATCGTACATGCATATGCGCACGATGCTGGAACCAGGGTCGCACTTTACGCAACCAGTCGCGATCGGTGCCCGCATCAAGGCAAAGTTGTTGTTTAATCGCCGGATTAACAAAAATGCGGGTGACGTCTTTGTCCTGCGCAGCGAGTTTGATCAGGCTGAAAATTTCCGGCTTCCACAGCGTCGGGACGACGTGTTTGCCGTCGCGGGAAACTAAGTCCAGTGCCTGCGGGCGCAAGAGCTGCGCGGAGGTCCAGCGTTTTTTCGGCAGTTGCAGGAAGATATCCACATCCAGTCCGGTCTGGTGGCTGGCGTGACCGCCGTTAAAACGCCCACCAGCGGGCATCCCCATATCGCCAATCAGCACCGTGCCCAAACCCAGATTGCTCACCTGGCTACTCAGTCGCTGGATAAACATCACCAGATCCGGGTGTCCAAAATAGCGACGCTGGTCGGTACGCATCACCTGATAATGTTCGGACTGTACCGGCAGCGTGTCAGCGCCGACGATACAACCATTAGAAAAACTGCCTATCGATTGTGCGCTACCCGGCACAGGTTGGGTTATTTTTTGCCACGGCGTCGCTGCCAGGCTGGCGCTACTGGCAAGCAGGGCCAGCAGCGCAATCGCGGTTTTGTTCATGTTTTACCAGCGTGGAATATCAGTCTTCACATCGGCATTTTGCGCCCGTTGCCGTAACAGGTGATCCATCAAAACGATCGCCAGCATCGCTTCAGCGATCGGCACCGCGCGGATCCCGACACAAGGGTCGTGACGGCCTTTGGTGATCATCTCAACTTCTTCGCCAAAGCGGTTAATGGTGCGCCCAGGCACGGTAATGCTGGAGGTCGGTTTCAGCGCCATATGGGCAATGATTTGCTGCCCGCTGCTGATGCCACCAAGAATGCCGCCTGCGTGGTTGCTCTGAAAACCTTCTTTGGTGATTTCGTCGCGATTCTGGCTGCCGCGCAGCGCCACCACGTCAAAACCATCGCCAATTTCCACGCCTTTCACCGCGTTGATGCTCATCAGCGCGTGGGCGATGTCGGCATCCAGGCGATCAAAGACCGGCTCGCCAAGTCCGGCGGGGACGCCACTGGCAATAACGGTCACTTTCGCTCCGATAGAATCGCCCTCTTTTTTCAGCGCGCGCATCAGTTCATCTAAGGCGTCGATTTTGTCCGGGTCCGGGCAGAAGAACGGATTTTGCTCGACCTGCGACCAGTCTTTGATTTCCAGCGGAATGTCGCCCATTTGGGTCAGGCAACCGCGAATCTCAATACCAAATTTCTCAGCGAGATATTTTTTGGCAATCGCCCCTGCCGCAACGCGCATGGCGGTTTCACGGGCGGAAGAACGTCCGCCGCCGCGATAATCGCGCAGGCCGTATTTTTGTTCGTAGGTGTAATCGGCATGACCCGGACGGAAAACGTCTTTAATTGCGCTGTAATCCTGGGAACGCTGGTCGGTGTTTTCGATCAACAAGCCAATGCTGGTGCCGGTGGTGACGCCTTCAAAAACGCCGGAGAGAATTTTGACCTGATCCGGTTCACGACGCTGGGTGGTATAGCGCGATGTCCCAGGGCGACGACGGTCGAGGTCATGTTGCAGATCCGCTTCCGTCAGCGGAATTCCTGGCGGAACACCATCGACGATACAGCCGAGCGCCAGCCCGTGCGATTCGCCGAAGGTGGTTACGCGAAAGAGTTGTCCAATTGTGTTTCCAGCCATCACGGCTCCGTTATTGTTGTGTTTGCGTGTTTACTTAATCTTTATAAATTCCAAAATGTTCCCGTGCCGCAATAAGCTGCGCTTTGGTGAGCATAAACACACCATCGCCGCCGTTATCAAACTCCAGCCAGGTGAACGGAACATCCGGATATTGTTCCATAAGATGTACCATGCTGTTGCCGACTTCACAAATCAGCACGCCATCATCAGCAAGGTAATCTGCCGCGTTACCGAGAATGCGGCGCGTCAGTTTCAGGCCGTCGGTGCCAGATGCCAGACCCAGTTCCGGCTCGTGGCGGTATTCATTTGGCAGGTCGGACATATCTTCCGCATCGACATACGGCGGGTTGGTGACGATCAGGTCGTACTGCACTTTCGGCAAGTCACGGAACAGATCGGATCGAATCGGAATGACGTTATGGATCAAACCGTGTTCTTCGATGTTCTGTTCGGCAACCGCCAGCGCGTCGGGAGAGATATCCACCGCGTCGACTTCCGCTTCCGGGAAGGCATAAGCGCAGGCAATGGCGATGCAGCCGCTACCGGTACACATATCTAAAATATGCTGCGGTTGCTTGCTGATAAGTCCGGCAAATTTATTGTTGATCAGTTCACCAATCGGCGAGCGCGGCACCAGTACGCGTTCATCGACGTAAAATTCATGACCGCAGAACCAGGCTTTGTTAGTCAAATAGGCCACCGGAATGCGTTCGTTGACGCGGCGGATCACGCGCTCAACAATACGGTGTTTTTCGCTGGAGGTCAGGCGGGCGTTACGCATATCTTCCGGAATATCCAGCGGCAGGTAGAGCGACGGCAACACCAGTTGCACTGCTTCGTCCCACGGGTTGTCTGTGCCGTGACCGTACCAGATATTTGCCGCGCTGAAGCGGCTAACCGACCAGCGCAACATGTCCTGAATGGTTTGCAGCTCATTTACTGCTTCATCGACGAAAATTTTATCCACGTATTCCTCCAGGGCATGGTCGCATTAATTTCGGCGGCTAGTTTGCCATGAAGATGACGATAAATCAGCATTCACGCGGCGATGACACAGGAAAATTATGTTTTGACCGATCGATTGCGCTGCGAGTCGGGTAAACTGTAGGAAAATTAAAATAGAGATGCATAAATGAAAAAGAAAACAACACTCAGCGAGGAGGATCAGGCACTGTTTCGCCAGCTGATGGCGGGCACTCGCAAGATTAAGCAGGACACGATTGTCCATCGACCGCAGCGTAAAAAAATCAGCGAAGTGCCGGTCAAGCGGTTGATTCAGGAACAGGCGGATGCCAGCCATTATTTCTCCGATGAGTTTCAACCGTTATTAAATACCGAAGGCCCGGTGAAATATGTCCGCCCGGATGTCAGTCATTTTGAGGCGAAGAAACTGCGCCGTGGTGATTATTCGCCAGAACTGTTTTTGGATTTGCATGGTCTGACGCAGCTTCAGGCCAAACAAGAGTTAGGCGCGTTGATTGCCGCCTGCCGCCGTGAGCATGTGTTTTGTGCCTGTGTCATGCACGGGCACGGTAAGCATATTTTAAAACAGCAAACGCCGCTGTGGCTGGCGCAGCATCCGCATGTGATGGCATTTCACCAGGCACCGAAAGAGTACGGCGGCGATGCGGCGCTGTTAGTGTTGATTGAAGTGGAAGAGTGGCTGCCGCCAGAATTGCCCTGAATGGCAACAACCGATATGGAATTTGCAGGTCGGATAAGATGCGTCAGCATCGCATCCGACAAGAAATGCCGGATGCGGCGTGAACGCCTTATCCAGTCTGGGCGCTACAGCATATTCAATATGTACTGGAACCGACACGTGGCGTCTATTGGCTGCCTGCTACTGGTATCCACACGCACTAACATATCGTGCAGTTGTCGATCGGTAATAGGGTGCTGCGTTGGCGCCACCGTCACTTTAGCGTCATCACATCCTTCAGCAGTAAATGTCATCAACTGATTTACAAAACGACAATAGGCGGCGCGTTCATCCGTTCCACTGCCATCGCAGAGCTGACCATCTTTCATCAGGTAAGTCGATAAGTTTTGTTCAATAACGGCCCCTGTTGATTTCAGGTTCAAAATCTTTGTGTGTTCAACGCGGCTGTCACTCCAGGAGATATCATAAGTCGTTAATGGCTCACTCGGGCACGTTGTTTCATAGGCTGTCGGCCCCCTATAGTATTCCGTTATCCATTTACCACCATCGATTACCCGTGTAGAACTGTTTGCCGTCAACCCCACCAACCATGGGCATGTCTCTGCTGAACCGTCGACTTCTATGGTCAGTCCTGCTACTGTGCATTCCCAGGGCAGACCTTTATCAATATCGTTCACGCCCGGACAAAAAGAATCTGATGCATCATCTACTGTACGGATCGTGATTTTGGGTGCGGGCACGTTTCCAGGCCCGGTCCACGACTGATTAGGAAGATCCCCATACTTCACGCCATGGTCGACATTCTGATAATACTCCCCATGATAAACTCCATTGGTGGTCAGTAAATCAAGGGTGAAGTTAAGTTCTGCCCTTGAGCCAACCGTACCATAATAGATCTTCACGTCAGTATAGACTCCCCCCAGTTTCGCCTGAGCTCCCTGGCTAAAGCACAGCACCAGCATGACGCAAAGCAGTAATCGTATTTTTTTCATCTTATATATACTCAAAGGTTGCCGTCAGGTTGGCGGTAAAATCACCGAGCGTGACATCGCGACCGCTTTTCGCCTGCAGCCAGGCCCTGAAATTAATGTCATTGCTGCCATCGCTGAGTGTAAATTTCGCTCCGGTCGGGTTGTTAATCGACACCCGCACACCGTCGGTCGTCTCCATCCCAATCCCGACGCCCTGAGCGGCTGAGGTGGTATCCAGCGCAAGGAAACCCGGTTGCTCGCTGTCTTCCGTACCGGTAAGGGTCACCTGCACCTGGTAACTCGCTGGTCCCTTACAATCTTTCAACTTAAACACCACCGGAACGCGCGGGGATTCCCCCGCGACCATAAGATCCTGACGGCTGATGGCAGGAAAATGCACTTCTGCCAGATTTCCGCCATCAACCACCAGCGTGCAGGAGCGGCTTAACAAGTTGCCGGAAAAATGCAGGTTGTTGTCCACGGCCAGAGTACGAGTACTACCAGTCAGCAGCAGACCCGCTAAAAGCGCGTAACCGAGCGAATAAATGCGTCCTGTCTTCATTGATAATCCACCCGTAATGTTGCCCAGGCCGAAAACGTGGTATCACTCAACACCGCATCAGCCGATTTTACCGGCACAGCTTCCAGCTTCGGCTTTTGCGTAAAATCGGTGGCGTTAATGGCAAGCGGCGTATTCAGCTTAAAACGCTGACCATCGTGCTGAAGCTCAATACCAAAGCCGGGAACGTCTGTTTCGATAGCCGCGTCATTGTACGAGGTCTGCGTCCCCGTCCAGGTGAGCGTCATATTCCAGTCGGGATCGCGAACTGCGGAGTCACAGCTCAGGTCATAGTTCACTTCCTTGCGACCATAGTCCCCGTTGATGCTGTCGATGATGAGATCGCGAAATTCCACTTCGATGGTCTTTCCACCGCTGATAGTACAGACAGGCGGTGCCACCAGCGTACCGTGGAAGGTGATGTCATCGTCAGCCGCCAGGGCAACGCCGCTGCAGGCGCAGAGTAAAAGGAGCGAGAGTTTTTTCATTGGTAATCCACCACCATCGTCATGCTGGCGTTAAATTCCGCTGGCGTAAGCTGCACTCCACTTTGTTTTACCGGCACCGCTTTGAGATTGGGCAACTGGTTAACATTGAAATCAGACCAGTTACCTTCACCCACTTTAAACAGGGAGTTATCGGCGCCGTTTTCAATGCGAATGCCCAGGCCTGAAATTTCGGTCGCAATGACCGTTTCCCCGTTAATCACGGTGGTGGAGCCTTTAAGCTGCATCCGCAGATCATCAACACCTGATGCCTTATTTCCGCAGTTCAGGGTATAAAGCGCCTCCGTCGTGCGGTAATTTGTGCCATTTATTTTGTTAATGTACACATTGCCAAATTCAACATTGCTCCCTTTCACGGAACAGGGCGGTGGCCCATCCACCATAATGCGCAACGTTAATGACACCGGTTTACTTTCTCCCGCAAAAGCAACGTTGCCCGTCAGCCAGCCGCTCAGGAGCAAAATGCCCGTTCCCACCAGAAACGTGTATTTCATAAGACTCTCCCGGCATCAGCCTTTGCGGCTCTGCTCTGCATCCACCTGGCAACTATTGCCATTACATTTAAATATCAGCGACAGTCGCGCGCCGTAGTCGTTGACGTAAGTCAGCACCGGCACACTGTCCATCTTCACATTCAGCGGTGCGGATGTTTTCGGCGGCATCACCAGCGGCGTAAACCCGGCTGCCGGATTACCATTTTTCTGCGTACTGGCGTTGCTGAGGATCACGTAATACGGCGTTGGGTTATTAACGGTGAAGGTCTGACCATTGCGGGTTAAGGTCACCTTGTGCTGCCACGGATCTCTCATGTTGATTTCTGCCAGCGCCCTGGGTCGCCAGAACAGTTTGATACGCGTTTGCAGCGCAATTTGCAGGGTGTTAGGTTTGTTCGATTTTGGCGGAATTTCACGCACGTTAAAGTAGAACATGCTCTCACGATCGGCGGGTAACTTGCTGATATCCGGCATTCCCTGGACTTTTACCTGACCATTCATCATCGCATCAATGCGCTGTACCGGCGGCAGTACCGTCAATGGCGAGCTGATTTTGTTGCCCTTTTCGTCTTCTATCCAGCTTTGCGCCAGGTATGGCAGCTTAGGATCGTTATTACGCAACGTGACGCTGATGGATTTGTCGCTTTCTTTGAAGATCAAGCGGGTGCGGTCGGGCGTTACCGATGCGTGGGTTGTAAAACTGGCGGCGGTCACCAGCAGCGCCAGCGCCGGGGCAACCATTTTTGCAGTATTAGTCTGTGTATACATGGATCATTCCTTAATCACGTTATTGGTTAGCGGAGATAGCGACTGGCGGTGTACCCGGCGTGACCTGTTGCGTCTGTTCCTGAATCACCGGTTTGATTTCCACCGGCGTAGCAGGCGTCACTGTGCCTTTTTGCTTACACGGCAGTAACAGGCCATTGAACAAGTCAGCAGGCAATGGATCTGGCAGGGAGATCTCACAGTGGGAAGCCCCATTCCATGAGACGCTCATACGTTCGCCAGCTTTTACTCCGGCCAGATAGACGTTGCCGTCATCATCGACCAGACCGACCTGTTGGTCGTGTTCGTTTTTCACTTCTGCACCAAATGGTGGATAACTGCCATCACTCATGCGCAGGACAGCCATCGCCTTTTGTCCACTAATGACCGCAAATTTACGGTAGCCAATGGCTCCTTCGGTCAGCGTCGCCTGCACCACTGACTGCGTGGCTTCGGCGTTCTCTGGCAGTTTAGTCAGGTCAATCGTGGCCTGGTTACGGTAGTAGTTATTGACGTCCGCAACGACGGCTTTACCGAACATGTTGGTGTAAACCGCTGAACCGTTACCTTCGACCGGTACGTCAGCCACGCCGTCAGCGTCGATAAGCAGGCGCGTACCGCCCATGTTTTGAGTACGATGCAACGCGCCACCGTGCGCCGTTAACGTGGCTCCACCTTGCAGCGACAGCCCGGCAGAAGTGTATTGCCCTTCATGGTAGTTAGCACTCAGATCCACGTGTGCCATAGAGCTGTCATGGCTGTAATAACCATCTACGCTGGAGTGATTTTCACTGCTGCCAACGTTTATCTGATAGTGGCTGGCGTCATCAATACGGTTGAAGTATCCCACCTGACTGCTGTCTGAACCGCTGCCGTAGTTGCCGTTGTAACTCACGGTGCTGTTATCACCCCACGGCATACTTAAGGAGATATAGACGCCTTTGTCGGCGCTGTTGTCATACTCGTAGCGATAACCTGTCAGGGAGATACTCATGTTGCGAATGCCGCCCATATTGAAATAATGGGAAAGCATGACGTTGTAGTTGGTCTGCTCCTCGCGATCCCAGTAGGTATGGCGCGTATAGTTCAGATAAACAGAAACGCCGGCATCCCTGAAGTTCTGGTTATAGGTGGCGGTGTACATCTCTTTATCGTTGCCGGCGCGAACCATTTCGCTGTCATTCGCGTCCAGATACTCGCTCATGGTCATATAGTTTTCTTCAGAGAAGCGGTATCCGGCGAAGGTGACGCGACTGTTTAGTTCATCAAAGTCTTTGGAGTAACTGACCCGGAAGGAGTTACCGTCGAGCGTACCCTTGCCGTAAGCGGTTGAATCGTCGAGTCGGGTATGCGAGTGGGTAATATCAAACGCCATCGCGCCGAAAATAGAGAGATCGCGCCCGATGCCAAGCGCGGCAGACTGATAGTTTTCATCGCCCAGCGCCCCGCCGTACAGCGACCAGCCGTTGGCTATCCCCCAAGACGCTTCGCCACCGGAGAAGAATCCGCCCTGTACATGGTGTCCCCATTCCTGCGGGCGCCCCATCATCACTTTGTAGCGCACCTGACCAGGGCGCGTCAGAAACGGCATGGAAGCGGTGCTGATGTCATACTCCTGCACCTGGCCGTTCAGCTCTTCAATGCGCACATGCAGCGTACCAGAGTTAAATTCACCGAGATCCTGAATACGGAATGGCCCGGCAGGCACCTGGGTTTCATAAATTATGCGCCCGGCCTGACTGACGGTGACTTTCGCCGCCGTATGGGCCACGCCGGAAATATCCGGGGCGTAGCCGCGCAGGTTCGGCGGCAACATTTGATCGTCGGTACTGATGCTACCGCCGATGTAGTTAAAACCATCAAAAATATCGGAGTCGAGATAGTCTTCGCCAAGTGCCAGTTTGGCTTTCAGGCTCGGTAACGCACGCCAGGCGTAGTAACGGCTCCAGTCCCAGTTTCTCTCGGTGCTGTTATCCGTCTCTTCATCGTTGCTGCGGGTGTGCTGATAATCGCTCTGCCAGTCGGCGCGCAGACGCCACGGCCCAAGGTTAACGCCAACCGTACCATTTCCGCTGATGTCGTTGCTGTCATCGCCGCCATTTTCTTCGTGTCGGGTTTGGGCGTTGATGCTGTAATCGGCAATGAAACCGGGGATGCCATCATCCCAGCGCGAAGGTGGATCCCAGTCTACATCGCTGTATTCAAGATAAGCCTGCGGTAAGGTGATGAGCAGCGCGGACTGGCTTAAATCAGCACGTATTTCCAGACCGTCAAGTTGGCCTGGCTTGAGACATTTACCGTCGTTATCCCATTGCAATTTTTGTGCAATGTCTTCTTTAAAACCAAGCTGCGCCACCAGCTCCGGCGACAGGCAGGCATAAGTTTTATTTTTATCGTTTTCTGACGCATACCAGTAAATATCATATTCATCGGGTAACGGCTGTTTATTTACCTGAACCTGTAAATTATATTTACCCGGTTCAACATAACCCTGACTGGAAAAACGCTTCAGATCAATTTTCGTGTCGCCTTTTAATTCCAGAAAACGGGAATCAAACTGAATATCTTCGTCGGCCCAGGCATTGATATGGCATCCAGATATTGCCATAGCAACACACCAGGGAAGCGCCCGTAAGCGGAAAAGGGAATGGTCAGGCATACACGTATCCATCCGTGGTTATTTAAAGACTATCGAAACGCTAAAAACCCCTCATAGCATTGCTGCTATGAGGGGACATACCTTAGAGATAGGTAATCTGGAAGGTGGTATTAGCTTCAAAACCACCCAGATCCGGCGCGTCAGTCGCACCTACCAGCCAGGCTTTAAAGTTTAAAGTTTGTTTCGGTTTGCCTTTGGAGGTTGCAGTATCTTTTACGATCTGCTGATTAATGCCAGCGCCACTTTTGTAAGAGGTTCCTTGTTGATCACCAATCGCCAGGCTCACGTTGTTAAACGCCGCACCGGTATCAGTATTAAAAATGGTGTAATAGTTGCCGCTATTCGCCGTAGACACAGTACCGGTGAAGGTAGTGGCCATGGTAGTTTGGGTATCAAACACGCAGTCCTGCAAACGAATCTGGAAATCTTTCGGCGTGGTAGTGCCGTTGTTTTTCAGTTTATCTGCACCGATATTACCCATATCCACTTCCAGTTTGTGATCGTCTGGTACGATTGAGCAAACTGAATCTTCAATGGTGCCGTAAAAACGGGCAGTACCGTTGTTACCTTCTGCGAAAGAAGATGTTGAAGTGAACGCACCCATTACCATTGCTGCTGCAATAGCTGTTTTTACAAACTTACTCATTATTTGTCCTTAAACCATAAATAATTAGAATATAAGCTAACTGAAATATTGACGATAAAATCCCTCAATCTTTCTTCAGCAGCTTTTAACCAACCATTGAATAGGATTTCTGATCCATAAAATACGGGTTGCACGAGATGATATTCTTTGGCGTGGCGGCAATGTTGATATTTTAATGAGACTGATTCAATTTAAATTTACTAACAACACAGTGTAGAAATTTTTAAATAATCAACAGCACAAATAATAGCTTGAGGGTTATCTCAAAAAGCAGCAGAACATTTCATCAAAACGGTACAAACACTTTATACCATGAATGATTCTGGATCATAAAACAGCTAAAAATAAATATGGCAATTGTGACTTTAGCTTCTCGAAGATATAATATTAATCTTTCTGAATTAATATTATATCAAGACCCAAAAATATCTACTCGGCAATGTTATCTTTTATTTTTTAACACCTCTTTTCGAAAAATAATAACCCATGCAAAAAAGCAACAATTACTTCCATATGTAACTTTGTGAAAAGAAATAAGCACCATTACTATAAATGGAAACATTTATTTTTTCACACCAGGACGATTAAACGCATTTAAATAGCAATGATTTCAATACAGTAAGCAAAACTAAGGCCCGACAGCTTACGCCAGCGGGCCTTACACGTTCATATCAAATTGCTTTTGCCATCTTCAGATTACACGGGCTCATCTGCCAGTTGAATTGACCTTTTCCGCTTTCATCAAGCGTTACGCTGGCAATGGCCGAGGTGGTAAACATAGGCGGCGTTTCGCCCGGACATAACTCGGCGACCAGATACCCGACTAATGGTAAATGGGAGATCACCAGTACCGAAGCAACACCTTCATTGGTCAACGCCTGCAGATAGGCACTGACCAGGCCAACATCGCCGCAGGGCGTTAACTCCGGCAGAACTTCTGCACTGGAAGGCAGGTTCAGACAATCCCCTACTTCGTCCAGTGTTTGCTCGGCTCGCAGGAACGGGCTCACCAGAACGCGTTCGATTTCCACTTTTTGACCTTTCAGCCAGTTCGCCATCAGGCGAGATTCGTCACAACCGTTAGTGGTCAGAGGACGAACCGAATCACTGGCGGCATCGAGGGCTGCGTCGCCGTGACGCATGATAAAAACTTGCATATTGCACCGCTTTTGTTAACCAGATTCGCCCGTCTTCTTTCATCTGAAACCAGATAAAGAGGACGGTGGCCGGCATTGTGCCTTATCCATTCACCGAATGAAACGCTGTTTTTTACCTCAATGGCGTAAGTATAGTCAATATGCGTTTACATTTTGAACAACACTCCGCCATTCAGCGCGGATTCATATAGCTTTGACCTTCTTATTGCAGGTCAGTTGCAGTTGTTTTCCAAAAACTTTCCCCACGCGCGCCCATCTCTACTAAACGCTCGCAAGGGGTAAAACGAGAACCATACTGCGTGGCCAGTCGCTGCATTAATGCAACCACTTCACCCGCGCCGAGAGAATCGATATAGCGGAACGGCCCACCAAGAAACGGTGGAAAACCAATGCCAAATGCCGCGCCAATGTCCCCGTCACGCACGCTTCGGATAACCTGCTCGTCCAGACAACGTACTGCTTCATTCAGCATCAACATCACGCACCGTTCAGCAACCTGCGGTGCGGAAAGCCGCCCCTGCCCTTGCGCGCCAATCAGCGGGTAAATGGCGGGATCGACCTGTTTTTTGCTTTTACGCCCTTTCTGACCGTAAAGATAGAAACCCCGGTCATTTTTTCTGCCTTTGCGATCATCGTTCAAAATTGAAGAAACAACATTTGCAGGCGCGCTAAAACGTTCTCCATAAGCTGCTTCCAGTACAGGAATAATTTTAGTCCCGGTGTCGATTCCTACCTCATCCAAAAGTTGGATTGGACCTACCGGAAAACCAAATTTCACCAGCGCGGCATCAATGTGCTCTACCCGCTCACCTTCGGTCAACATGCGGATAGCTTCATTAATGTAAGGCGCTAAGATGCGATTGACGTAAAACCCGGCTTTGTCACGCACGACAATTGGCGTTTTACCCTGTTTTTTCGCCAGTTTTACCGTAGTGGCGATGGTTTGCGCCGATGTCCCCGCATGAGGAATGATCTCCACCAGCGGCATTTTTTCCACCGGACTGAAGAAATGCAGGCCGATAACTTGCTCTGGTCGCGTGGCGTGAGCGGCGATATCGCCAATCGGTAAAGATGAGGTATTCGAAGCAAAAATGGTATGAGCGGCGCAGTTTTGCTCAACTTCTGCCACCATCTGTTGTTTTAATTCGAGATTTTCAAATACTGCTTCAATAATCAGATCGCGATGGGCAAAGCCGCGATAATCCGTCGCCCCCGAAATCAGCGCCAGCTGTTTGTCGCGTTCACTGGCTTTGAGATGACGACGGCGCACTTTACTCTCCAGCTGATCCCAACTGTATTTCAGCGCATGATTAATCCCCTGAGCGTTGATATCTTTAATTCGTACCGGCAGACCCGCTTTACAGGCAGTGACGTAAGCAATACCGCCGCCCATCAAGCCGCCGCCTAAAATCCCCACGCTGTTTAAGGGAGCGGGTGCAACATTGCTGCCAGGATCTTTCTTCACATCAGTACTGGCAAAAAAGATATTGCGCAATGCCTTTGATTGCGACGTCATCGCCAGTTCACCAAAGGCTCTTGCTTCAGCGTCATAGCCGCTGCTGGTGCCCTGCGCTAACCCTGTCTCGACAACCTCAAGAATACGTTCCGTCGCCGGATAGTTACCCTGGGTTTTCTGTTCTGTTTTTTTGCTTACCATTTTGAATAACAGCGCACGACCTAATGGCCCCGCCATCACACGTTCGCGAACCGGGAGTGTCCGCGAAACCGGACGATCCTGCTTCGCCAGCTCCACAGCGGCTTCCAGTAAAATGGAATGCGGAACGACGTCATCCACCAGCCCCAGCTTTAACGCCTGTTTTGCCCGAAGCTGCTTGCCGGTGAGGATCATCTCTAATGCTGTGCTGACGCCTATCAGGCGCGGTAAACGCTGGGTTCCACCTGAACCGGGTAACAACCCAAGCTGAACTTCAGGCAAACCGAGCACCGTTTTAGGATCGTCGGTACAGATGCGACCATGACACGCCAGTGCTAGCTCCAGCCCGCCGCCAAGACATGCGCCGTGAATAGCCGCGATAACCGGAACGGGCAAAGCATGAATCTCTGCCATTAACTGTTGCCCCTGCCGCGCCAGTGCTTCCGCTTCTTGCGCCGTTTTGCAGTTGCCGATCATGTTGATATCCGCGCCGGCAATAAAGTTGTCTGGTTTCGCGGAGATAAACACCACGCCGCGCAGATCTTTATTTTCGCGGAGTTGCTTAATAATGACTCGCACCTGTGAGGCAAACTCCACCTTCAGGGTATTCATTTTCTCACCGGGAACGTCGATGGTGATGATGGCAATGTTGTCCAGACGCATATTGAGGGTAAATGCTGATGCCATTTCCATTATTCCGCCTCCAGAACCATTGCTGCGCCAAGCCCACCGGCAGCACAGGCGGTCACTAAACCAAATCCACCGCCGCGTCGGCGAAGTTCATGCAATGTCTGAGTTATCATCCGCGCGCCAGTCGCCGCAAAGGGATGCCCGTAAGCTATCGAGCCGCCAAGCACGTTAAATTTGCTGTCATCCACTTCACCAGTGGCATGTGCGCGCCCCAGCACATCGCGGGCAAAACGTTCGCTACCCAGCAACTGAATATTCGCCAGCGTCTGGGCAGCAAAGGCTTCGTGCATATCAATCAATGTCAGATCGCTCATCGTCAAACCAGCACGTTCCAGCGCCAGCGGTGTTGACCAGGCCGGGCCGAGCAGCATGTCCTGCCAGACATCTATCGCGGTAAATGCATAACTGCGCAGATACCCCAGCGGTAACAACCCTAATTCTTTCGCCCGCGATTCGGTCATCAGGATCACCGCCGCAGCACCATCGGTCAGCGGCGTGCTGTTTGCCGCCGTTACCGTTCCGTGTTTGCGATCAAACGCCGGACGCAGCTTTGCGTAATCGGCAAGCGTGGAATTACCGCGAATATTATTATCTTCCGCGAACGGTTGTTTATAAGGAGGGATAAAGGCGGTCATCACTTCTTCTTTGAGTTTACCTTCCGACCACGCGTGAGCGGCTCGCTGATGCGAACGATGCGCCAGCGCATCTTGCTGTTCGCGAGTAATGCCGTAGGTTTTCGCCATTTGTTCGGCGGTGTCACCCATCCGCAAGCCCGTGGAATATTCTGCTACCGCAGGCGGTACGGGCATTAAGTCACGCAAACGCAGGCGAGAAAAGAGTTTCAGCCGTTGGCTCATTGTGCGTGCTTTGTTGACATCCACCAGCACGCGCGCCAGCTTTTTACTAACGCCAATCGGCAATACCGACGAGGAATCTGCCCCACCGGCAATCCCCGCTCGAATAGTTCCCGCCATCAGGCTTTCGGCAACGTTTGCCACAGCCTGGAAACTGGTGGCACAGGCACGACTGACGCTGTAAGCATCGGTATGGACGTTCATTCCGGTGCCAAGAACAATTTCACGCGCAATGTTGGGGGCTTCCGGCATTTGCACAACCTGACCAAATACCAGTTGTTCAATCACTTCGGCGGGGATCTCGCTACGAGCAAGCAGTTCTCCGACGACCATCTTCCCCAAATCAACAGCGGGAATGCCATGAAAAGCCGTCGCCTGGCGAGCAAAAGGCGTGCGTAATCCGCTAACGATGGCGATACGATCGCCCTGACGGGTAACCAGCGGTAAAACCTGACCCATAACACTCCCCTGTAAAAAAATATATAAAGTGGTCTGACCTGATCATAGTCTTAACCATTTTTTTACATTTAGCCAAGTGGAGAAAAGGGAAAGTGGGAGCTATGACACAGAGAGAAAAGAAGAAGAGAAAACAAAACGCCCCTGCCAGCAACTGGCAGGGGCGTGCGTACCTGAGAGGAATTAACGCAGACCCAGCTGGAAGATCAGCATTTCAGCTTCGCAGGCAAAAGTGAAATCGATATCCAGGCGAACACCATCAGACTCTTCAGTGAAAGTCGGGGTGATTTTGCAAGGTTCGGATTCCACGCCACGGGCTTTTTCAGTCAGCGCCGCCAGCATTTGTTCTGCTTCTGCGCGGTTTGCAAACACGCGGCTATAAGACGCGGTGCAATCGGAGTTGTCCATAATGGTGCCAACATCCATACAGCAGCAAACCGGGGTTTCATCAGCACTACATTTACTCATCGTTGATTTCCTCTGTATGTGCACCCAAGGTGCCAGATAAACGTTGCGGATATTTTACGCTTCCGGAAAGTGCTGCTCCAGTTGTTAATTCTGCAAAATCGGATAAGTGACCGAAATCACACTTAAAAATGATCTAAAACAAAATTCACCCGGATGGATGAGTGCGCCACCTCCAAATTTTGCCAGCTGGATCGCGTTTCTTAGATCATATTTGAAAAAAGATAGAAACATACTTGCAACATTCCATCTGGTCAGACCTATACTCTCGCCACTGGTCTGATTTCTAAGATGTACATCAGCACCTACACTTCGCGCTCCTGTTACAGCACGTAACATAGTTTGTATAAAAATAAATTATTGAGGTTATGGTCATGAGCCAGAAAACCCTGTTTACAAAGTCTGCTCTCGCAGTCGCAGTGGCACTTATCTCCACCCAGGCCTGGTCGGCAGGCTTTCAGTTAAACGAATTTTCTTCCTCTGGCCTGGGCCGGGCTTATTCAGGGGAAGGCGCAATTGCCGATGATGCCGGTAACGTCAGCCGTAACCCCGCGTTGATTACCATGTTTGACCGCCCGACTTTTTCTGCGGGTGCGGTTTATATTGATCCGGATGTAGATATTACCGGACATTCTAATTTAACCGGTCAGAGTGCAAATGCTAAAAATATCGCACCGACAGCGTGGGTACCTAACCTGCACTTTGTCGCGCCTATTAACGATCAGTTTGGTTGGGGGGCGTCAATAACGTCCAACTACGGCCTGGCTACGGAATTTACCGACAACTACGCTGCTGGTATCTATGGCGGTAAAACTGATCTGCAGACAATCAACCTTAACCTTAGCGGGGCTTATCGCCTTAACAATAGCTGGAGTTTTGGTCTTGGTTTTGATGCTGTTTACGCCAAGGCAAAAATTGAGCGTTACGCCGGTTCGCTGGGGCCTTTGTTGTCTCAACAGTTGATTGCCCAGGGTGTACCCGCTTCATTGACCAATGGTATTAATACTCCGGACTCTCAAATTGCTCATCTGAAAGGTGACGAGTGGGGCTTTGGCTGGAACGCGGGTATTCTTTATGAACTGGATAAAGATAACCGTTGGGGCCTGACATATCGTTCAGAAGTTAAAATCGACTTCGAAGGGGATTACAAAAGCTCCATTAACCCAAATCTGAACAACATTTTGGGTAACATGGGCTTGCCGTATGGCACGATGGGTGCAACACAAAATGGATCCTTGACACTCAACCTGCCTGAGATGTGGGAGATTTCTGGTTATAACCGTGTTGCGCCGCAGTGGGCAATTCACTACAGCATGGCCTATACCAGCTGGAGCCAGTTTCAGGAGCTGAAAGCGAAAGGCGATAGTGGTCAGACGCTGTTCTATAAAGATGAAGGATTCCGTGACGCATATCGTATCGCGTTGGGTGCAACCTACTATTACGATAAAAACTGGACCTTCCGTACCGGTATCGCCTATGACGACAGCCCGGTTCCGGCAGATAAACGTTCTATTTCCATTCCTGACCAGGATCGCTTGTGGTTAAGTGCTGGGTTAACCTACGCATTTAATGAAGATGCATCCATTGACGTTGGCGCATCTTATATGCATGGTCAGAAAGTGAAATTCACCGAAGGTGAAGGCGCGGCAGCTTATTCCTTCGAGTCTGAAGGTAAAGCCTGGCTGTTCGGGACTAACTTTAATTACGCGTTCTAATAACACGTTAGCTTAATAAGAAAAAAGGTGAGTTTTACGACTCACCTTTTTTATTTGCGGCTTATTCAGAATCGATATCTTTTAAATCATCCTGAATCGCTTGCGCATTCGGGTTTTCTTGTGGTTTGAGTTCACCGCCATTGGCGATGAAATCATGACGCTGGAAGTAAGCCTCGCGCACCATGATATAAGGATCGGAGGACTGGCGAAGCAAGCCGTCAGAATCCAGCAACTGCGCACGAGTTTCGATCCCTTCAAGCGTCCATTTACCCACCGACATCGGCCAGGTCAGCCAGGAAAGTACCGGGTAAAGACTATCTGCCATATCACCGCCGTCATCACGCAGCGTAAAGCTACCGTAGAACGGTAACTGAACGTACGGCCCATAGCCCACGCCATAGTGACCGAGCGTGCTACCAAAACGGTGAGGTTCAGTCCGTTGCAGCTTCGGATTCGCCATCCCCGCAACATCAATAAAGCCGCCCATACCCAAAATGGTGTTCAGGAAAAAGCGGGTAAAGTGGACCATCCCCTGATAAGGGTCGCCCTGCAAGAAGTAGTTAACCATCACCGCAGGTTCTTCAAGGTTGCCGGTAAAGTTGCTCAAACCGTTACGCGCCGGTTGTGGAACATAATCACGCCAGACGACAGCTACCGGTCGAACCACATACGGGTCTAACACATTGAAGTTAAAATTGTACATGGTGCGGTTGAACCCTTCTAACGGGTCAGAACGCCCTTGCTGATCTGTACCGGAACTCGCACACCCCACCAGAAGCGTAGTTCCCAGAGCAAGCGCCGACAGGCGAAGCTTCATAAATGTCTCCCTGTTTTTTATGGCTTTTTTATGGCTTATGCAGTTTGCCATCCATGACGGAACGATACCGTATCCGCCTGTTTAGGTGTGGGCGATTGTAACAGCACGTCAACTGATGTCCAGACGCCCTGGAATGCTGACTTGATCATAGCCTGGTAATCGCCGCCCTGTAGGCTACTTGATTCTGTAGAAACAGAAAAAGGCAAACGCAGCCTTTTATACATTTTCAGAGTAACTCCCGCCAGTTGCGAGCAAAAAAGCCGCTACGCTTTAGCTATACGTGCTAATTCAAGAGACGACACCATGGACAATGACAAAATAGATAAACACAGCGACGAACTTGAAGTAGAGAGCGAAGAAAAAGAGCGTGGAAAAAAAATAGAAATCGATGAAGACCGGCTCCCCTCCAGAGCGATGGCTATTCACGAACATATCCGCCAGGACGGCGAAAAAGAGCTGGAGCGCGACGCAATGGCGCTACTATGGTCAGCCATTGCAGCGGGTCTGTCGATGGGCGCATCTCTACTGGCAAAAGGGATATTTCATGTCGAACTGGAGGGCGTACCGGGGAGCTTTTTGCTGGAGAATCTGGGTTATACCTTTGGTTTTATTATCGTCATTATGGCTCGCCAGCAATTATTTACTGAGAATACCGTAACTGCGGTACTGCCGGTGATGCAAAAACCGACTATCGGCAACATCGGCTTACTGATGCGGTTATGGGGCGTCGTGCTGCTGGGTAATATTCTCGGAACAGGTATTGCGGCGTGGGCTTTTGAGTATATGCCTATCTTTAATGAAGAAACCCGCGATGCGTTTGTCAAAATCGGCATGGGTGTGATGAAAAACACCCCCAGCGAGATGTTTGCCAACGCGATCATCTCCGGCTGGCTTATAGCCACAATGGTATGGATGTTCCCTGCGGCGGGAGCGGCAAAGATTGTAGTAATTATATTGATGACGTGGCTTATCGCACTGGGCGACACTACCCACATCGTCGTCGGTTCTGTAGAGATCCTCTATCTGGTCTTTAACGGCACGCTGCACTGGAGCGATTTCATCTGGCCATTCGCGCTACCTACTCTGGCGGGAAACATCTGCGGCGGCACCTTCATCTTCGCATTAATGAGCCATGCGCAAATCCGTAACGATATGAGTAACAAGCGTAAAGAAGAGGCACGCCAGAAAGCAGAACATGCGGAAATCATTAAGAAAAATGATAAAAATCCGCTATAAGTGGCGAGGGTTTAAGCAATCGAGCGGCAGTGTACTTACTCCGCTGTTTAATAGCGGTTATACTCATGCCGCGCTGTCCTCTTAGTTAAATGGATATAACGAGCCCCTCCTAAGGGCTAATTGCAGGTTCGATTCCTGCAGGGGACACCATTTATCAGTTCGCTCCCATCATCTGTACCAGTCCGCAAAATCCCCTTGAATATCAAGCTTTCCGTGCATCCACAGTTCGTCATGGTTCGCGTAAGATTGTTAACAGCCGCACTTCATGACGGGTAAAAAGTGGATAAAATAATTTTACCCACCGGATTTTTACCCATGCTCACTGTTAAGCAGATTGAAGCAGCAAAGCCGAAAGAAAAACCATATCGACTTCTCGATGGTAATGGTCTGTACCTTTATGTCCCTGTATCCGGGAAAAAGGTATGGCAGCTTCGCTACAAGATTGACGGCAAGGAGAAAATCCTGACTGTCGGAAAATAGATACCAGAAAAAATCTAAAATCGTGGCCAGTTTTTGTTAACCACTACAATCACCGCTGTTCAGCTGAACAAATTCAATAAATCACTAAAAATTCACAATAGACTTTCATTCATCTCACGAATTAAGTATTATCTTAATATTAAGGATAATCTAAAAATATAACTGCGGTTAAAATTTTTAAGCCAAAACTTACCAACGTTAATACTTCTAGTTTTAACGTATTTTTCGGAGGTTACGATTATGGGGAGTAAAAATATTGCAATCGCAGGAGGCGGTTTTTTTGGTTTGTATCTGGCAGAACAACTTGCATTGAAGGGTTGTAAAGTTACAGTTTATGAGAAAAGTCAAGAACTCATGTCCCGAGCATCCTATGTTAATCAGGCTCGAGTTCACAATGGCTATCATGGTAATGACTCCAACT